>DASXXX010000154.1:0-8285 GCA_036502765.1 Acidimicrobiia bacterium
CTCGGACGCCCTCGTGCAGTGGAAGGTGCTGTTCTTCCGCGATCAACCGCTCACCCGCGAGCAGCACGTGGCCTTCGGGCGTGCGTTCGGTGAGCTGACACCCGGCCACCCGATCCACGCCGCCCCCGAAGACCGCGACGAGGTGCTCGTGGTCGACACCCGTGAGGCGAAGGTGACGCTCGGCTACGGCGAGCGCGACCCGTTCAGCCCGCCGCGGCGCACCATCAACGGCTGGCACACCGACATCACCTTCGTCGCCAACCCCGCCAACGCGTCGATCCTGCGCGGGGTCGTGATCCCGCCGTACGGTGGCGACACGCTCTGGACCAATCTCGTGGCCGCCTACGAAGATCTCTCGCTCCCGGTGCGCAACTTCATCGACGGCTTGCAGGCCGTCCACGTGTGGCACGGCTACGACGGCGTCGCGCGCGACGCACACGACTCGTCGAAGCCGCCGTCGGCAGTGCATCCCGTCGTGCGCGTGCACCCTGTCACCGGTGCGAAGGCGCTGTTCGTGAACCCGGTCTTCACCCGGTTCGTGGTCGGGCTGTCCGACCGCGAGAGCGCGGCGATCCTCGGTGTGCTCTTCGAGCAGTTGGAGCGTCCACAGTTCCAGGTGCGCTTCCGCTGGGAACCCGACAGCATCGCGTTCTGGGACAACCGTGCCACCGCGCACCTCGGCCCCGTCGATCTCGCCACCGCCGAGTTCGATCGCCGGGTCGAGCGGGTCACCGTCGTCGGCGACGTGGCCGAAGGGCCCGACGGCTTCCGCTCGGTACCGCTCGAGGGCGGCCTGTTCGTCTGACGTGCTTCCGGTCGCGGCCGACGTCACCGCTTCTCGAACACGAGTCGATGGTGGTCGAGCAGCCGCCGCTCGAAGCAGACGGTGTTGGCGCTGACACCTGACGTGAACGCGAACCGGAAGTCCGCGCTCGTGAGCCAGCGGGGCGCGAGCTGTGCCTTGAGCAACGACTTCTTGAGGCTCGGTGCACCGAATCGTCTGCGCCACTGGCTGATGGTCTCGATGTAGTCGAGGCGACCGTTCGAGCTCGACATCAGGCGGAAGTGCGGCGCCGCGCACTCCACGATCTGGGCCTGCCCCGAGGGCAGCCAGGATCCCGGGAACTGCCGACCCATGAGCGCGAGGTACCACGCGTCCGAGTCGCGGGGTGCACCGATGTCGACGTCGTCGTACCGGAGCATGTTCCGCCCGAACACCATGGTCTGTAGGTAGAAGCGACCCGTGCTGGGGAGCAGGCCGGCGACGGCAGCGAACAGGTCGCGGTAGAGCTCGTCCTGCCTTCCGGCGAGGTACTCCTCCGGCGAGCAGAAGTGCTCGAACGCGCCGAGGCTGGCGACGGCGTCGAAGACGCCGAACGTCTCCCGCGTGACGAGCCGCGCGTCGGCGAGGTGCACGTCGAGACCGTGACGTCGACATGCGGCCCGCTGCGCGCTCGAGAGCGTGACGCCGACTCCTTCGCCGCCGCGTCGTCGGATCGCATCGAGCAACGGCCCCCAACCACAGCCCAGGTCGAGCACGCGCCGACCCGGTCCGATCCCGATCTGCTCGACGACGTACTGGTGCTTGCGTTGTTGGGCCTCCTCGAGCGTGAGCGAGAAGTTGCCGTCGTACTTGGCGCCGCTGAAGTCGGCCAGCTCCCCCAAGCTGAGCCGGAACATCCGGTCGATCAGCGAGTACGTGAACTCGAGGTCGTCCCGGTCGGCCATGAGCCACCTCGGTGCGTGTGTACGACGGCGACGCTATTGCTCGGTCATGATGCGCTCGAACTCCTTGAGCGGGTCGACGCGCGGTTCGCCGGTGACCTCGACGACGACGTCGCGCAGCTCGCTGTTCCACCGGAACGGCGCTTCGTAGCCGGGACCGACCGACGGGCCGAGCTCGTAGCCGCAGCTCAGTCCGGCGCCGGTGTTGTTGTAGCTGGTGGGCGTGAACTTCGCGATCAGCCCCTCGCCGACCACGTCGCCGTCGACCACCAGCTCGGCGCGACCACCCTCGTCGTCGAGCTTCTCGTAGCGGAACCCGAGCGTGTGCGCGCCCGCACCGATGACGCGGTCGGACTCGATCACGTCGACCGTCTTGCCGTAGAGGTTGTGCAGGTAACGCAGCCGGCCGTCGTGCACCTGGAACGACCAGCCGCCGAGCACACAGCCCATCGCCAACAGCACGCCGTCGGATGTCGTGCCGTCGGCGACGTCCACCGACGCGGTGATCTCGTGAGTGCGGTTGCGGACGTCGACCGCGATGCTCTGCGGCACCGGCGCGCCGTACGGCACGTAGCGGTACCGGTTGCGGTCGAGGATCTTGTTCGGCGGCGGGTTCAGGATCGTGAAGAGGATGCGGTTGTCGAGCGGCAGCACGTTGAAGCGGGCCGCCTCCTCCCACCACTGCTCGATCATGCTCGCCAAGCGTTCTGGCTCGTCCGCCGCGAGGTCGTGGACCTCGGACGGGTCGACCTCGACCTGGTACAGCTCCCAGACGTCGTCGTCGAAGGGAGCCATGAACGTGTTCGAGCTCGTGTCGGCGGTGATGGGCCCGAGCGGTTTGAACGTCACCGCTTTCCAGCCGTCCTGGTAGAGCGCGCGTGAGCCCAACATCTCGAAGTGCTGCGTGGTGCGCTGCGCCGGCGCGTCGGCACCGCCTTCGGCGAACAGGTTGGCGAAGCTCGCGCCGTGGATCGGGCTCTGCTCCTGCCCGCGGATGCGGTCGGGAACCTGCACACCGATCAGGTCGAGCACTGTCGGCATGACGTCGATGGCGTGCGTGAACTGATGGCGGATCGCGCCCGCCTCACCGGCGAAGCGCGCGGGCCAGCGCACGATGCAGGGATCGGCGACACCGCCCTCGTGCACCTCGCGCTTCCAGCGCTTGAACGGCGTGTTGCCGGCCATCGTCCAGCCCCACGGGTAGTTGTTGTGGAGCGACGGACCACCGAGCTCGTCGATGCGCTCACGCATCTCGGCGCGACCCGCGGGGTCGCGGTTGACCAGGCGGACGTCGTTGATCGAGCCGGTGACGCCACCCTCCGAGCTCGCGCCGTTGTCGGACACGAGCACGACGATCGTGTTGTCGGCGTCGCCGCTCGCCTCGAGGTGCGCGAGCAACCGGCCGATCTGGTCGTCGGTGTGCGAGAGGAAGCCGGCGAAGCACTCCATGAAGCGCGCCGCGACCTTCTGGTCCTCCGGCTCGAGCTCGTCCCACGCGGGCACCCACGGCGGACGCGGCGACAGCTCGATGTCGGGCGGCAGGATCCCGAGCTCGATCTGGCGGGCGAGGATGCGTTCTCGCAGCGCGTCCCAGCCGTCGTCGAACACGCCGCGGTAGCGCTCGATCCACTCCGGGGGCGCGTGGTGCGGTGAGTGGCACGCGCCGGTGGCGAAGTAGAGGAAGAACGGCTGCTCGCCGTCGGCGTTG
The DNA here is from genome assembly GCA_036502765.1 of Acidimicrobiia bacterium. Taxonomy (GTDB): domain Bacteria; phylum Actinomycetota; class Acidimicrobiia; order IMCC26256; family DASPTH01; genus DASUAS01. The sequence continues at coordinate 3,434 of DASXXX010000154.1, forward strand.
CGCAGGTCGCTGAGGTACTCGATGGCGTGGTCGACCAGGTCCTCGGTGAGGTGGTAGCCCTCGGCCGGGGTGCGCGGCGGCTGCACGGAGTGGTTGTCGCAGTAGAGCGTGGGCACGAACTGGTGCGTCTCGCCGCCGTGGAACCCATACCAGCGATCGAAGCCGCGACCGATCGGCCAGCTGCTGCGGTCGGCCGCCATGTGCGTCTCGTCGTCGGGGGTGAGGTGCCACTTCCCCACCGCGTACGTGGAGTAACCCTGCGTCCGCAGGATCTCGGAGAGGAAGCCGTTCTCGGGCGGGACCACACCCCAGTACCCCGGGAAGCCCATGGCGAGGTCGGCGACACGGCCCATGCCGTTGGTGTGGTGGTTGCGCCCGGTGAGGAGGCAGCTGCGGGTCGGCGAGCACAGCGCGGTGGTGTGGAAGTTCGCCAGCCGCACGCCCTGTCCGGCGAGCGCGTCGATGTTGGGCGTGTCGATGACCGAGCCGTAGCAGCCGACCTGCGCGTACCCGACGTCGTCGAGGACGACGTACACCACGTTGGGCGCGCCGTCGGGCGGCTCCGGACGCGCCGGCCACGCCGGCGTCGACGTACGCCAGTCGCGACCGATCACCCCGGTGAATTCGTCGTGCACTCCCACAGTCCTTCGTCCCCCGCTGTCTGCCCTCGGACCCACCGGCCACGTCTTCGACCGGCGTCAATGCCTACCAGTCTCCCGTGGTGCAGGCACCCGAGTCGAATGCGACGAGCCCGAACGTGTCGTTGGCGTCGTAGGCGCTCGCCAATGTTGACCCATTTGGTGAACAGAATGGGTGACGGGCGAGGCCACCAGGCAGCGGACCTCGATCAGCGGCCGACGGCGGCCTCGAGCTCGCGCTTGGTCATCTTGGAGCGGCCCTTGATGCCCTTGTGCTTCGCCTCGTTGTAGAGCTGTTCCTTGGTGCGACCGCCAGCACCCGAATGCGAGCGGAGACCGCCGCGGCGACCTGACGAGATGTCGTCGATCGAGGAGCGGCTGGCGGTCTTCGCCTCGCCGGCACGGGCGCGTTCCTTGTTGACGGTGCGCGCCGCGATCTCCTCGGCGGTGTCCTCGGACTCGCCACGTTCACGGACACCTTCTTTGATGTGTTCGTACTGACGTTCGCGCTTGTCGCTCCATGCACGCGGGGACATGAGGACCTCCTTCGATCGACGGTTCCCGTGCGCGTACCCGTGGTCACGGGGTTTGACACGCACGCCGAATCGGACAAGCTGGGCGGATGCCAGACGACGACGCCCCGTCCGATGATCTCGCCCCGTCCGATGATCTCGACCGCATCAAGGCCAGAGCCGAGGCCCTGACCTCGGAAGAGGTAGAGGCCGGGAGCGACGACCCGATGGCGCAGGCCGCCGCGATCCTCGAGGAATCGGACGAACGCGAGTTCGACCGCGAGGACCCGCCCGGACAGGGCGTCGAGCATCGACACTCCGAGGACACGGTCGAGCTGCCGGATCTCTCCGACGTCGCCGGTCCTGGCGATGAAGCCCCGAGTTAGCTGCTGCCGAACCCGTAGAGGCGCTGGGCGTTGCCGGCGAGGATGAGCTCGCGCTCGGCTGCCGGCACGCCCGAGAACGCGTTGAGGATGCTCCGCCACGAGTGCGGCCAGTCCGACGACACGTGCGGGTAGTCCGACGACCAGAGCATGCGCTCCACCCCGATCGCGTCCCGCAGCTGGATGCCGATCGGATCGGTCATGAACCCGAAGTGGAAGTGCTCCTCGATGTACTCGCTCGGACGGCGCTCGATCGGGAACGTGCTACCGGGCGCGAGGCGCTGGAAGTTGTTGTCGATCTGCTCCTTCACGTACGGCAGCCACCCGCAGTCGACTTCGGCCGCGACCATCCGCAAGCCGGGGAAGCGGTCGAACACCCCCGCGAAGATCAGCTCGAGGATGCGGTTCGGGATGTCGAAGATGCGTCCCCAGCCCGGCAGCGCGACCTTGTGCGCGCTGGGCATCGTGTCGGTGAGCGACACGTGGATGCTCAGCGGCACGTCGAGCTCCTCGATGCGCGCCCACACCTTGTCGTCGTCGGGCGCCGGCGCGAGCGTGCCGTTCGGGTAGCAGCCCATCACGAACCCGCGGATCCCCGGCCGGTCGACGACGCGGTCGATCTCGGCGAGCGCGCCGTCGACGCCGCGGTTGGGGATCACCGCGAGTCCACCGAAGCGTGCGGGCGCGTACTCGACGTACTCCGACAGCCAGTCGTTGTACGCGCGCACCATCGCTTCGTGGTAGCCGACGTCGTGGTGGGCCACGATCGCGTGGCTCAGGCGCGGCGTCGGATAGAGCACCTCGGCGTCGACCCCGTCGCGGTCGAGCTCCTCGAGCCGCGCCGCCGGGTCGTGGCCGCCACGCCGGATGTCGTCGAAGCGCATCCAACCGCGCATCTCCTCGGGCTCGAGGCCCGCGCACGCGTTCATCCCGAAGGTGATGGGATCGGCGACGCCTTCGAGCACCCACGCGTCGCCCAGTTCGAAGTGCTCGATGCGCGGCGCCCGGTCGCGGTACGCCGCCGGAACCCGATCGATCCACAGACCGGGCGGCTCGTTGACATGGCTGTCGGCCGAGATCAGCCGGTACGTCTGACGGGTGCGCTCGGGCACGGGGCCAGCCTACGAGCGTGGGTCCGGGTCCGCACCTAGGGTCGGTCTCCGTGAGCGGCCGGCGCCACAGCACCTTCGTCATCAGCCTCACCCCGTTCACCGAGGACGGCGCGCTCGACGAGGCCGGGCTGCGGGCGCACCTCCAGCGCCTGCGAACGGCGAGGATCGGCGTATACCTCGCCGGCAGCGGCAGCGGCGAGGGCTACACGCTCTCGCGCCCCGAGCGACGCCGCGTGCTCGACGTCGGGGCCGAGGAGCTCGCCGGTCACGTGCCGGTGCGCGCCATGGGCGTGGAACCGCGCACCGCGGCCGAGGTGGTGGAGCTGGCCGAGGATGCGGTCGCGGCCGGCGTGGACGCGACGCAGGTGTACTCGCTCGACCTCGGACACGGCTACCTCCCGACCGTCGACGAGCAACGCACGTACCTGCGCACCGTGCTCGACCACGCGCCGGGCGACCTCGTGCTGTCCACGCACCAGTCGGTCGGCTACCACTACGACCCCGTACTCCTCGACGAATTGCTCAGCGAGTACCCGCGCGTCGTCGGCGTGAACGTGACCCACCGCGACCTCGTGTACGTCGCGCAAGTCGTCGACGCGGTCGCCGGTCGGGTCGCCGTGCACGTCGGCGGGCCGCTGCACGCGCTGGGCGCGACCGCGCTCGGCGCCACGGGCTACTTGTCGTCGGAGGGCAACCTGGCACCGCGCTTGTGCGTGGCGCTCGTCGAGCGCGTCGATGCCGGTGAGCACGACGCCGCCGTGCGCGTGCACCGACAGGTCATGGCGCTCCACGAGGCGACCCAGGCACTCGGTGGGATCGTCGGCGCCAAAGGCGCGCTCCGGCTCCTCGGCGCACCCGGTGGTTGGCCGCGTCCGCCCCGTCTTCCCGTTGCGCCAGCACGGGCGCAGTCGTTGGTCGACGTCATGGTGCGCCTCGGTGTGGCGGCGAGCGAAGGTCTGCGATGATGGCCCCATGAGCGTGCTGATCGATTCGGCCTGGCCGAAGTACCCCGACTACGTGATCGACCTCGTCCCGACGGGCGTGACCGCCCGGGCGTGGTTCGGCGACCTCCTGCTCGCCGAGAGCGAGCACACGATCCGGCTGGAAGAGACGCAGCACGTCGACCGTCTCTACTTCCCCGTCGACGACGTGCACTGGGAGCTCTTCGCACCCACTCCCAACTTCACCATCTGCCCGTTCAAGGGCCACGCGACGTACTGGTCGCTCACCGCGGTCGACCCGGTGGAGAAGGACATCGTGTGGACCTACTCGGAGCCGTTCGACGAGGTCGCCGGCATCGAGGGCTACGTGTGCTTCTACCAAGAGCGCGTCCGCATCGAGCTCGAAGACCGCTACGACGGTGCCGACTCGTCCAGCGACGGCGGTCAGCCGGTCGTCACCCGCTTCCCCGCGTGGGGCGACGCCGCCGACCTGCTCGAGCTCATCGACGTGTACCCGGAAGGCGCGGCGGGCTGCTTCGTCGGACCGTCGTACCGCGACACCAGCCGCAACGTGGTCGAGGGCGGCCAGATGCTCGCGCAGGGCCTCGTCGCGGTGTCGAAGATGCTGCCACGCCAACACGTCACGTCGGCGACGATGTACTTCCCCAAGGCCGCCGCGTTCGACGCGCCCCTCGACGTCGACGTCGAGCTCCTGCGCGAGGGCCGCACCTTCTCGACTGCGGAGGTCCGCGTGTCGCAGGACGCGAAGTTGCGCAGCGTCGGCCTCTACTTCCTCGACAGCGGCGCGCCCACGACCATCGACGGTCAGGTGACGATGCCCGACGTCGGCAGCCCCCTCGACGCCTTGCCCTACGACATGCGCGTCACCGGGCGCGAGCTGCGCATCGTGAACGGCGACTACCGACCCGACCCCGACCACGTCGGGCCGCCGGTGATCAACGCGTGGATCCGGTTCAAGGACGCGCCCGCGGAGCCGTACCTCCACGCCGCGCTGCTCGCGCAACCCACGACGCACTGGACCATCGCCGCCGCCATGCTGCCGCACCCGGGCTACGGCGAAGCGATGGCGCACGTGTCGTTGTCGACCGGGATCATGGGTGTGACCATCGCGTTCCACGACGACATCGACGTGACGCAGTGGCACCTCTACTCCAACCCCGCCATCCACGCGGGGAGCGGGCTGTGCCAGGGCGAAGGTCACATCTTCCGCGAGGACGGCCGGCTCGTCGCGTCGTACACGATCCA
>DASXXX010000155.1:0-8646 GCA_036502765.1 Acidimicrobiia bacterium
CGTGCTCGCGCTGCGCTCGGTCGAATTCGCCCGCAACTACCAGGTGCCCGTCCACGTGCGTTCGAGCTTCACGTGGGAGACCGGCACCTGGGTGCACGACGAGGAGCACGGTATGGAAGCGCCGATCATCTCGGGCGTCACGCACGACGTCTCGGAGGCGAAGGTCACGATCTTCCGGGTCCCCGACCGGCCCGGCATCGCGGCCAAGGTGTTCCGGGCGCTCGCCGACGAGAACGTCAACGTCGACATGATCGAGCAGAACGTGTCGACCGACGACCACACCGACATCTCGTTCACCGTGCCGCGCGACGAGCTCACGCGCACGATGGAGATCGTCGACAAGGTCGTCGTCGAGATCGACGCCGGCGGCGCCAACTTCGACGACGCCATCGGCCGCGTGTCGGTCGTCGGCGCGGGCATGAAGACCAACCCCGGTGTCGCGGCGCAGATGTTCGAGACCCTCGCCACCGAGGGCGTCAACATCGAGATGATCTCCACGTCGACCATCCGCATCTCGTGTGTCGTCCACGAGCACGACGTCGAGCGCGCCGTGCGCGCCCTGCACGCCGCGTTCGAGCTCGAAGTCGTACAGCCATGAGAGTCGGGGTCGTCGGTGCGACGGGTCTCGTCGGCACCGAGATGCTGCGCCTGCTCGACGAACGCGCCTTCCCGGTCGACGAGCTGCGCGCGTACGCGTCGGCGCGTTCGGAAGGACGCGCCTTGCCGTTCAAGGACGGTGTGGTGGTGTGCCAGGTCCTGGCCGACGGGTGCTTCGACGGCCTCGACCTGGTGGTGATCGACGTCGACGATCCGCTCGCGCTCGAGTGGGCGCCGCGTGCGGTCGAGAGCGGCGCGCGTGTGGTCGACAAGTCGGCCGCGTTCCGCATGGAACCCGACGTCCCGCTCGTGATCGCCGAGGTGAACCCCGACGACGTGCGCGACATGCCGCGCGGCATCGTGTCGTCGCCGAACTGCACCACCACCGTGCCGTTGGTCGCGCTGGCGCCGCTGCACCGCGCCGCGGGGATCCGACGCATGGTCGTGTCGAGCTACCAGTCCGTCTCGGGCGCCGGGCAGCCGGGCATCCACGAGCTCGACGAGCAGTGGACGAAGGGTGCCGGTCGCGCCCAGCAGTACCTCGTGTCCGGGCGCGAACCACTCGAGCCAGGCGAGGTGTGGGACCGCCCGATCGCCGGCAACGTCATCCCGAAGGCGGGGTCGTTCCGGGAGGGCGGCTACACGTCGGAGGAGTGGAAGATGGTGCGCGAGACGCGCAAGATCCTCCACGCGCCCGATATCAGGGTGTCATGCACATGTGTGCGCGTGCCGGTGTACGTCGGCCACGGCGTGTCGGTGAACGTGCAGTTCGAGCGGACGATGACCAAGGCCGACGCGGTGGAGCTGCTCCGCGACGCCCCGGGCGTGCAACTGGTCGACGACGGCGACGGCGCGCCCACACCGATGGAGGCCGCCGGCATCGACCCGGTGCTCGTCGGACGCCTGCGCGAGGATCCGTCGCAGGAGAACACCCTCGACCTGTGGGCGACGGGCGACAACCTGCGCAAGGGCGCGGCCCTCAACGGCATCCAGATCGCCGAGCTCCTGCTGGACCTCTAGTTCGAGCTGGGTTCGCCGAACTCACCTGGCGCAGGGCCGTCGCGCGGTTGGCGCTGCTTGTTGCCGTAGAGGCTGACCAGGCGCGCCACCAGCGTCACGAGGAAGATCTGTCCGATCACGGCCTCGAAGGTGACGAGCACGCGCCCGGTGCTGGTGCCCGCGGTCAGGTCTCCGTACCCGACGGTGGTGATGGTCACGAACGAGAAGTAGAGGAAGTCGACGTTGTTCGGCACGATCTCCTGGGCGAAGAAGCCCTTGGGCTCGGCCTCGTTGACCCCGCCGTAGATGCCGGCGAACGCGATCGCGATGAGCACGTACACGCAGATCGACCCGAGGATGGTCTCGAGCCCGACCGTCTCGTGCCGCAGGATCCGGTGGACGATCGCAATGGGCGCGAGCAGCACCAGCACGAACATGATGAACGTGGAGCCGTCGCTTCCTTGGCGTCCCGTCGCCGCCTGGACGAGGTTGGCCACGTCGGCGATCACGACCAGTGCGATCCCGATCCGGAACGCGCGTGACCGCACGTGTGACGTGTGGAACGCGAGCAGCAGCACCAGACCGAGCACGACGCTGATGACGAAGCGTCCCCAGAGGTTCCGGTGCTGCTCGCCCGCGATGAGGAGGTAGAGCGCGATGAGGAGGGCGAGGAGCAGGCCGTAGCTGTCGCCGCGCGCGAAGCGCTCGGCGTAGCTCTGCCGGTCGAGGTGGAGGCGGCGCGGTGCGGCGGCGTCGTCGGGCATCCGACGATGCTCGCGCCCCTAATCGAGGATGACGGTGATGGTCAGCTCGATCGCGGCCAGGACGAAACCGATGAGGAAGCAGGCGTAGCTGAAGCGTAGGTACCGGTACTTGCTCTTGAGCATGTAGTAGCCCTGGGAGTAGATGTCCTCCACCATCACGCGGTACGTGGTGTTGCCGTGGCGGAGGATGTCGGCCATCAGGTCGACGTAGCGCGCCTTCGGGATCTGCGCGAAGTGACCGAGGAAGAACGGGCTGAACCCAGGCGGCAACTGATCGCCGGGCTCGGGGTGGATCTTGAACTTCGGGAACACCGCCATCACCGAAGCAAGGAGCGCGAGCAGCACGAACGCCACCAGCGTCACCAGGCTCCACCGGAGCTCGTCGACGTTGAACTGGGTGACGCTCACACTGATGACGATGGCCGACGCGGTGATGATGATGCTGCCCTTCACGTCGGCCTGACCGGTGAGCTGCGTCATCTGCTGCTGGAGCCCGTAGAGCAGGTAGTCGGTGGTGATGCGCTCGGGGACGTCGGCGAACGGTCCGGGGTCCACCGAGAAGATTTCTTCAGGCATCCGTGCAGCTTCGCACACGCGCCGCGGTCAGCTTCCGGTCACGCCGACCTTGTCACTTCGAGTCGCGCGAGGAGGTCGCGGACGCGGCGTTCGATCTCGTCGCGGACGGGTCGCACCTCGTCGACCGGCCGTCCCGCGGGATCGTCGAGCGGCCAGTCCTCGTAGCGCACGCCGGGAACGACCGGGCACGCGTCGCCGCACCCCATGGTCACGACGACGTCGGTCTCGTGCAGCATGGCGTCGGTCCACCGCTGCGGTTGCTGCCCGGCGATGTCGATGCCGACCTCGGCCATCGCCGCGATCGCCGCAGGGTTGACGTGCGCGGCCGGTTCGGAGCCCGCCGACCACGCAGCCGCGTCGTCGCCCGCGAGGTGACAGAACCACCCGAGCGCCATCTGCGATCGCCCCGCGTTGTGCACACAGAGGAAGAGGACACCGGGGCGTCGCTCGGCCGTGCTCATGTGGGCTCCTGCGAGTCGTGGGGGAGGAGGAGGTCGCGGGCGGGGATCCCGGGGAACAGGTAGAGCGCGAGCGCGACCGCGGCGAGTGCACCGAGGACCTGCATGACGACGAACATCGGGACGCTGCTCGGCGCGATGCCGGCGAAGGTGTCGCTGAGCATGCGGCCGACGGTGACCGCCGGGTTGGCGAAGCTCGTCGACGACGTGAACCAGTATGCGGCGACGAGGTAGCCACCGACCGCGAAGGCCACCGCGTTCGCGCGCCCGGCGCGCACCACACCGAGGATCACGAGGACCAACCCGAACGCGGCGACGGCCTCGCCCAACCACAACCCGCCCGATGCGCGCGTGTGAGTCGACACGTCGACCGCGGGGAGCTCGAACATCAGGTTGGCGACCATCGCACCGACGCACGAGCCCGCGACCTGGACTGCCACGTACACACCCGCGTCGCGCGACGTCGTCCCGCCGAGGATGCGGTCGGCCATCGTGACCACCGGGTTGAAGTGCGCGCCGGACACCGCACCGAACGCGAGGATCAGCGCGACCAGTCCCGCGCCCGTGGCCACGGAATTCTCGAGCAGTTGGAGGCCGACGTCACCGGGCGAGAGGCGATGCGCGGCGATGCCCGAGCCGACGACCACGGCGACGAGCAGCGCGGTACCGACGAACTCCGCCGTCGCGCGCCGCGCGAGATCACGATCCACGTGGTCGTCAGCAGCAGCGCGCCGCGGACTCGGCCGCGTCCGCACAGCACGCCGCGTCGTCGTCGGCGGTGCCGGTGATCGAGTCGGTCTCCGCGTCGGCGAGCACGGTGTAGATCTCCCACGGCTCACGGTCGGGGCCGTCGACCCACACCTTGTCCTGCACCGCGAAGCAACAGGTGACTTCGTCCTCGGTCGCGGTTGCGAGGCCGGTGGCGGCCAACCGCGTCTGCGCCGCGCCGACCTCGTCGGTCGACGCCACCTCCACACCGAGGTGGTTCAGCGAGCCCGGCTCGCCGTGTCCCTCGATCAGCACGAGCTTCAGCGGTGGCTCGGCGATGGCGAAGTTGGCGTAGCCCGGGCGCACCTTGCTCGGCGCGGTCGCGAACAACTTGCTGTAGAACGCGATCGCCTCGTCGATGTCCGACACGTTCAGTGCCAGCTGGACCCTGCTCATGACGCCTCCAACAGATCTAGAGTGATCGATACGTCGATGGTGCCAGATACATCGACACTTGTCAATCTGTTCGGGAGACGACGATGAGCAGTGGACGCGTTGCGCTGACCGACGCGGTCGACGTCTGCTGCCCGTCTGTCCTCGCCGAACCGCTGGCCGAAGCCGACGCCGAGGACCTGGCGCAGGTCTTCGCCGCCCTGGCCGACCCGGTGCGGCTTCGGCTGCTGAGCCTGGTCGCGCAGGCGGGCGAGATCTGCTCGTGCGATCTGCAGGACCCACTCGCCAAGGCGCAGCCCACCATCTCGCACCACACCAAGGTGCTCGCCGAAGCCGGACTGCTCGTCGGCGAGAAGCGCGGACGCTGGGTGTGGTGGCGCATCGTGCCCGAACGCATGGCCGCGGTTCGCGCCGCGCTCGAAGTGCGCGACTGATCGTCCACTAGTGTTCTGAGAATGGTTCTCAGGATACGCCGAGCGTTCCTCACGGTCGTCGCGGGCGCGCTTGCGTTCGTCGTCGCCGCAGTACCCGCAGGCGCGGCGTCGCGCACCTCCGTTGTCGCGAGCTTCTATCCGATCGCGTGGGCGGCGCAGCAGGTCGGTGGCAACCGGGTCTCCGTCACCAACCTCACGCCCGCAGGCGCCGAGCCGCACGACCTCGAGCTCACGCCCGACCAGATCGACGAGGTGCTGGATGCCAAGGTCGTGTTCGACCTCGGGCACGGGTTCCAGCCCGCGGTCGAGCAGGCCGCCGAGCAGCGCGACGGACCGATCGTTCAACTGCTCCCGAGCGGGACCAAGGACCCGCACGTCTGGCTCGATCCGGTGCGCATGGCCGCGATCGTGCGCACCGTGCGGCGCGAGCTCACGAAGGCGGATCCGAAGGGCCGCGCGGTGTACGCGCGCAACGCCGAGCGTCTCCTCGGGGAGTTCGCCGCGTTGAACACGCGGTACCGCGACGGGCTCGCGCACTGCAAACGCGAGGTCATCGTCACCGCACACGAGGCGTTCGGACACCTGGCGAAGCGGTATGGCCTCCGGCAGGAGGGAGTGGCCGGCTTGTCGCCCGATGCCGAGCCCGACGCCCAGCGCATCGGTCAGCTCACCGACCTGGTGAAGCGCCTCGGCATCACCACCGTCTTCACCGAGGAGCTGGTGTCACCGCGCATCGCGACGACGCTGGCGCGCGAGGCCGGCGTGCGCACCGAGACACTGAACCCGCTCGAAGGGCTCAGCGATCAGGAGCTGCACCGCGGCGACGACTACGTGAGCGTGATGGACGCCAACCTCACCAAGTTGCAGGCTGCGCTCGGCTGTTCGTGAGAACCGCGTAAGAGGTTCCCAAGAACTGGCGAAGAAAGGTCGCGCGGACACCGATGACGAGGGCGGGTGGTGGGTATGTTCCCGCGATGCTCGCACTCGACTCTCTCTTCGGACTGCCAGCGCACCCCTTGCTGGTCCACATCCCGGTGGTGTTGATCCCGCTCGGGGCGGCCGGCGCGGTGCTGATGCTGTGGCCGCGCCTGCGTCGTGCGCTCGGGTGGTGGGTGTGCGCCATCGTCGTGGTCGCGGGCATCGCGACGCAGCTCGCGATCTCGTCGGGGCAGTCGCTCGAGGAGTACGTGCGCGAGAGCGATCTCGTGCGCGAGCACGCGCGCATCGGCGAGAACATCCGTCCGTGGCTGCTGCTCATGTTCGTCGCGCTGCTCGGCGTGATGCTGGTCGACCAGGCGATGCGTCGCCGCGCGGCCCGTGCCGAGGGGCGACCCGAAGGACGTGACCTCCTGCAGATCGCCGGCGTCGTGCTCTCTGCGCTGAGCATCGTGTTCGCGGCGGTGTCGGTGTACTGGGTGTACCGCATAGGACACTCAGGCTCGAAGGCGGTCTGGCACTCGACGCAAGTGAAGATCGACAAGGGCCAGTCGCACCACGACCGTGGCAACGGTGATGACGGCGGCTAGGTGTCGTAGCTCGGCGCAGTGATCACGAGCGTGGGTCGTCGCCCTCCGATTCCCAGTGCCAGTGGACGTCCTTGGCGGGGTCGACCTCCGCCAACTCCGCGAGGCGCGCGGTCATGCCGTCGAGCAGTGCCGTCGGAGTCAGCGCGGTCTCGTTGATGGTGGCGAGGAAGTCGACGCCGGGGATCACCCAGACGTCGGACTCGGCGGTGGCGAACACCGCGGCCGTGCGGGGCGTCTGGCGGAGCAGGCCGATCTCGCCGAACCAGTCGTCGGCGCTGATGGTTGCGACGTGCACGCCGTCCTTGATGACGTCGAACGTGCCGGTGCGGATGACGTAGAGGTTGTCGGGCACGTCACCTTGGCGAATCACCATCGTGCCGGCAGGAACCCGTCGCGGGCGGACGCTCCCCGCGACTCGTTCGAGCGCCGGCTGTGATGCGCCGTCGAACAGGTCGAGCCGCGCGAGGGTCGTGACGATCGGCTCCAGCTCGCGTCGACGGGCGAGCGCGGTGCGTGCGACCTGGCGAAGGCCCGGCGCGGCGCCGACCGCCGAGACGGTCACCACGAGCGCCGCGACGAGCAACGCGTCCGACAGTGACAGCGCAGTCACGAGGACCGGCGCGAGGGTCGCGCCGACGAGCTTGCCTGCATTCACGGCCATGTTCTCGATGCCGAACACGCGCCCCAGCAGGTCGATGCGGCTCAGCCGTTGGATGAGCGTGATCGAGAGCACCTCGAACCCCACGACGCCCACCCCGACCGCGACGAGCACGAGGCACGCGGCCGCGGGCACTTCGATGACCGCGAGCAGCGCGAGTGGGATCGATGAGAGCAACAGCGACGCGATGACGGTCAGACCCGGCCGTCGCACGGTCGCGATCCGACCGACGAACGGCACCATCGCCAGCGCGCCCACGCCGATCGCTGCGGTCAGGACGCCCACGCCCTCGGAACCCAGCGCCAGGGTGTTCTGCGCGACGAGGACGAGAAGGACGAGCTCGAACCCGCGCGCCACGCTGAACGCGAAGACCAGCCAGGTCATGAGCCCGAGACCGGCTTGGTGCGTGACCGAGGTGATCCCGGCTCGGAACGCGCCCCACCACCGCTCGGCGGAGTGCTCCAGGTGATGCAGGGCAGGTGGCGGACCGCCCAGCAGGCTCACCCGGGAGAGCAGCAGCGCCGAGCAGCCGAACGTGATCGCGTTCAGCACGAACGCGGCGGGCACACCGAAGAGCCACAGCACCCCGGTGCCGAGGAGCGGGCCGAGGAACGTGGAGATCTGGTGCACCGCGCCGTCGAGCGCGTTGGCTGCGGTGGCGTCTCGCTCCCCGACGACCAACGGGATGCCCGCGTTCAAGGCGGGTCGGTACGGCGACGCGAGCACGTAGCTCACCACGACAATGGCCAGCACGGCACCAACCGGTGAGCCGGCGGACGTGAGTGACGCCAGTGCGAGCATGAGCAGACCGCGTGCGAGGTCGAGCGCGACCATGAGCTTGCGGCGGTCGTACCGGTCAGCGAACACGCCGCCGGCGGCGCCGAAGACGACCCGCGGTCCGAGACGGGCGATGGCCGCGAACGCGACCAGGCTCGTGCCGTTCGGTTGGTCGAGCAGCCAGACGAGCAGGCCGACCCAGAAGATGGCGTCGCCCGCGCCCGACATCCCTTCGGCAGCGATCACCGCGGCGAGCTGCGGGTGACGGCCGACGAGCGACCGCGTCTGCCGTCGTTCTCCGATTTCGGTCATCGTCCCCTGCCGTTCACGCCCACCGTCGGCCGATCTATCACGGCGGAGTGCAAACGAATGGTGAACCGCACGTGAACACCACTCGGTCGCCGACGCCACACCCGACGAGATGTCTCCGTCTCTGCCGGGGGCCTGGCTTCAGTCCCTACTCGGGTCCGGATCGTCGTAGTGGTGGTGCCACGCCATCCAGTCGGTGCCCTGCATCGAGTCGAAAGCCTAGGAACGCGAGGCAGCGCCCCGCGAGGGGGCGCTGCCGTTCACCTTCGATGGTCGGGATGCCGGGATTTGAACCCGGGACCTCAGCGTCCCGAACGCTGCGCGCTAACCAAGCTGCGCTACATCCCGAAGGGAGGGAAATCCTATCTGACGGTCGTTTCGACCTCA
>DASXXX010000156.1:0-6620 GCA_036502765.1 Acidimicrobiia bacterium
GCCCGGAACCGTTGCACGGCGGTGTAGCTCAGTTGGTCAGAGCACGCGGCTCATAATCGCGGCGTCGCGGGTTCGAGTCCCGCCACCGCTACCACCGGCAAGTCCAGGAGCGAAACGAAATGGCGAGCGACAAGCGGGTCAAGGTGACCCTGGCGTGCGAAGACTGCAAACGCCGCAACTACATCACGATCAAGAACAAGACGAACGATCGCGAGCGGATCGAGATGAAGAAGTACTGCCGCTTCGACCGTCGCCACACGGTTCACAAGGAGACCCGCTGATCGCGGTCCTCCCTGAGGGGTCGACTCCGCGGCGCGGTCCGCCTCTCCGAGGAGCGGCGCGGCTGCGTCTCCTCCAGGCCGGCTGGCCCGTTGGTAACCCCCTCCGGTTCCGGTGAGTCACAGATGACCACCAACGAACTGCCGAGGGAGCCGAACGAGCTCGACCGGTTGGTCTCCGCCGCTCGCGACGGCGACCGCCCGGCGTTCGACGAACTGGTCCGCCGGACCTACGTCGACACCTACACGCTCGCCCTGCGTCTCACGGCCCACGAGGAGGACGCGCGAGACGTGGTGCAGGAGACCTACCTCCGGGCCTGGAAGGGTCTCGACGGCTTTCGTGGTGATGCGCAATTCACCACGTGGCTGTACCGGATCACGGCCAACACCGCCTACACCACGGTCAAGCGGCGACGCCGCCACCGGGCCGATTCCCTCGACGCCATCCTCGAGGAGCCGATCGAGACGCGCATCGAGGCGCAGCCCGAAGAGTCGGCCGAGCAGTCGGCGGCCCTGGCGCGCCTCGCTGGTGCAGTCGAGCACCTCCCGCCGAAGTTGCGGGTGCTCGTGGTGCTGAAGGACGTCTACGGGTTGTCGCACGAGGAGATCGCCGAGGAGCTCGGGATCTCCGTGTCGGCGGCCAAGGTGAGGCTGCACCGGGGTCGCAAGCGCCTGCGTGACCTCCTCTACGAGGAGCCGGCCAGCGACGCGCGGCCCGAGACGAAGCGGAGCGACCATGCGGTGTGACGAAGTCGCGCGCATCCTGCCCGAGGCGGTCGACCGCGGCGCGGCCGTCGACCTCTCGGTGCAGCGTCACATCGACACGTGCCTCCGGTGCCAGGCGGAGCTCGCCCGGTACCGCAAGATGCTGCGTGGGTTGCACCTGCTGCGCACGCGCTACCTCGAGCCCGCGCCCGGCCTGCTCGCGCAGACCCTTGCCGCGCTCGAAGAGGCCGGCGAGCGGGAGGTGCGCAGGGCGATCCTCAACGGTCGCCGGCTGGCGTACGCCGGCGCCATCGGCGGTGCTGCGGTCGCGGCCGGCACCGCGGCGACGGTGATGATCGTGCACCGTTCGCGCCGACGCGGGGCTCCTGCCGCCACCTGATCCTCCCAATCTGAACACTTTCGGCTCAAGCAACACATGTTGCGGCCGATACCTCCTGAGTCCGCTACTCGGCGGGCCGGCGCGGGCAGGACTGCGTCGTCAGCGCAGAAGAAGGAGCGTCGGCTCTCATGAAGAAGTCTCGATTCGTCGCGCTCGCGGTCTTGGCTCTCGCCTTGGCCGTGGGCGGGATCGCATTCGCGTACTGGACCCAGGGCGGTTCTGGTTCCGGTGGGGCGACGGCGGGCACGACCAGTGCCATCACCGTCAACCAGACCGGAACGCCGACCGGCCTCTACCCGGGCGGCCCGGCCGTCCCGCTGTCGGGCACGTTCGACAACCCGAACGCCCACCCGGTGCACATCAGTTCGGTGACCGTCGTGGTGACCCCGTTCTCGGTGCAGACCGACAACGCCAAGCCGGCGTGCACCGCGGCCGACTTCGCCGTCGGTGGTGCCTCGGGTGCCAACGTCGTGCCCGCGGGCACCGGCGTCGGGTCGTGGTCGGGTCTCACCGTGCGTCTCGTCGACGGTGTCGCCAACCAGGACAACTGCAAGAACGTCAACATCACGTTGGACTACACGGCCAACCCGTAGTCCTACGCAGGTCGCGGAGGGTGGGGGTGTTCGGGCAGGTGCTCGGGCAGGGCGCCTCCACCCATCCGTCACCGGTCGAGGGCAGCGACCATGAACTCACGAACCCGTCGACTCGCCGTCGGCGTCCTCGCCTGCATGGTGTGGGGCGCGCTCGCCGTCGCAGCATGGGCGTACTGGACCCACGACGGTCTGGGTACTGCCGGTGCCGTCGGTGGGTCGCTCGATGCACCGGTGCTGGCGGCCCCGGGCGTCAGCAACGGCACCGTCAGCCTCAACTGGACCCCCCCGCCCGCGCCGGGCACGGGCCTGGTCGACTACGCCGTCGAGCGGCGCCTCCTCGGCGACGAGGTCTGGGGTCCCGCGTGCGCGACGAGCGCGACCGTGCACACCGCGTCGACGAGCTGCTCCGAGGTGCCGGGTGACGGCACTTGGGAATGGCACGTCGTCGTGTACTTCCACAGCTGGACCGCGACCAGCGACGAGAGCGACGCGGTCAACGTCGACGACCCCGACAACACGCCTCCCACTGGTGAGATCACGGCTCCGGCCGCAAGCAGCGCGGGACGAGCCACGGTGTCGGTGACGTCGGACGCGTCCGACGCCGATTCGGGCGTCGCGTCGGCGCGCTTCCAGCGCTCGGTGCACGGCGCCAACTCCTGGACCACGATCGGGACCCCCGACACGACCGCGCCCTACTCGGTCGCGTGGAACACCGCTGCGGTGAGCGACGGTCTGTACGACCTGCGCGTGATCGCGACCGACAACGTGGGGAACGCGCACACGTCGATCGTCGTCGTGAACGTGCGCGTGGACAACGCCGCCCCCACGGTCTCGTTCTCGCTCGCGGGTGCCACCGGGGCGATGGCGTCCGGGGGGACCGTGACCTTCAACTCGAGCGCGAGTGGCGGCTTCCAACTCGTAGCCGGCGTGGCCGACGCGGGGTCGGGCGCGGCGTCGGCGACGTTCCCCGTCCTCGCCGCGACCGCATGGTCGACCCACACGGCCGAGACCGACACCTCGCCGACGGGCGGGCCGTACGTGTCGATCCCGTTCGAGTGGTCGGCGGGCGCCGCGACCCCCGCGCCGTACGTGGTGACCGTGACCGACGCGGTCGGCAACTCCGCGACGGGCACGGTGACCTTCGTGTCCGATGTCACGCCACCCACCAGCGCGGTGACCGCGCCCGCCGCGGGTGCGAACGTCCGTGGCAGCGCGGTCGTGGTGACCGCGACGGCCACCGACGCAGCTGGTGTGAGCTCGGTCCAGTTCCAGACGTCGCCCGCGGGTGCGGGCTCGTGGTCGGCCCTCGGCGCGGCCGACACGACGTCGCCGTACGCGGTCACGTGGGACACGACCACGTCCACCGACGGTCTCTACGACGTGCGCGCCGTGTCGACCGACACCGCAGGGAACGCTGCGCCGTCGCCGGCGATCGCCAACGTGCTGGTCGACAACTCCGCGCCGACCGTGTCGTTGACGATGGCACCGGGGGCCACCGGCGCGTTCAAGAGTGGGACGAAGATCTACTTCAAGAGCAACGCCGCCGGGTCCTACGGTCTGGTCGCCACCGTGACCGACACCGGCTCCGGTCCCGCCTCGGCATCCTTCCCGGTGCAGGCGACCGCGGGATGGACCCACGCGGCGCAGGTGGTGTCGACCCCGGCGGGTGGGCCGTTCACGTCGAGCACGTTCTCGTGGACCAGCGGCGCGACGGCACCGGGGACGTACACGGCGACGGTGGCGGACGCGGCGGGGAACACCGCGACGAGTGCGGTGACGTTCACCGCGGATGCGACCGCGCCGACCGGTGCGGTGACCGCGCCGGTCGCGGCGGCGAACGTGCGCGGAGCGGCGGTGAGCGTCACCTCGAGTTCGGCGGACGCGACGTCCGGCGTGGCATCGGCGCAATTCCAGAGCTCGCCCGCCGGTGCAGGCACGTGGACGAACCTCGGTGTTGCGGACACGGTGACGCCGTACGCGACGACGTGGGACACGACGGGGTTCGCGGACGGTCTGTACGACCTGCGGGTGATCACGACCGACAACGTGGGCAACACGCTCACGTCGGCGACGATCGCCAACGTACGGGTCGACAACACCGCACCAAACGGCTCGGTCACCGCGCCCGCCATCAACGGCTTCCTCCGCGGTGCGATCAGCATGACCACGGACTCCGCCGACGGCGGCAGCGGCGTGACGTCGGTGCAGTTCCAGCGTTCGCCCGCCGGCACCAACACCTGGACCAACCAGGGGTCCGCCGACACCGCCGCGCCGTACGCGGTCACGTGGACCACGACGACCAGCACCACCGACGGCCTCTACGACCTTCGCGCCATCACGACCGACAAGTCCGGCAACACGTTCACCGCGCCGGTCGTCACCAACCTTCGCGTCGACAACACTGCACCCACGGGAGCCGTGACCGCACCCGCAGCATCGGCGAACGTGCGTGGCAGTGCGGTGTCGGTGACGTCGAGCTCGGCCGACGCCGGCTCCGGCGTGGCCACCGCGCAGTTCCAGATCTCGAACGCCGGCACCGCGTCGTGGTCGAACCTCGGCGCGGCGGACACAGCCTCGCCGTACGGCACGACGTGGGACACGACCGGGTTCGCCGATGCCCTCTACGACCTGCGCGTCATCACGACCGACGCCGCCGGCGGCGTCACGACCTCGGCGACGATCGCCAACGTGCGAGTCGACAACACGGCGCCGACGGGTGCGATCACTGCTCCTGCGACCTCGGCCAAGGTGAAGGGCACGGTCACGGTCACGTCGGGCTCGGCCGACACCGGCTCGGGGGTGGCGTCGGCGCTCTTCCAGACCTCCGCGGCGGGCGCCGACACCTGGTCCAACATCGCCGTCGCCGACACGACGACTCCGTACTCCGCGAGCTGGGTGACCACCGGGTACACGGCGGGGCTCTACGACGTGCGCGTCGTGACGACCGACAAGGCGGGGAACCCGTTCACGTCGGCGGTCACGGCCAACGTGCTCGTCGACAACACCGCGCCCACGGTGACACTGACCATGGCGCCCGGCTCGATCGGTGCGTTCAAGAGCGCCACGAAGATCTACTTCAAGAGCAACGCCGCCGGGTCGTACGCCCTGGTCGCCACCGTGACCGACGCCGGCTCCGGGCCCGCCTCGGCGTCCTTCCCGGTGCAGGCGACGGCGGGGTGGACCCATGCGTTGGAGACGGTCTCGACGCCGGCGGGCGGACCGTTCACGTCGAACGCCTTCTCGTGGACCAGCGGTGCGACGGTACCGGGGACGTACACGGTGACGGTGGCGGACGCGGCGGGGAACACCGCGACGAGCGCAGTGACGTTCACCGCGGATGCGACCGCGCCGACGGGCTCGGTGACCGCGCCGATCGCGGCGGCGAACGTGCGCGGTGCCGCGGTCAGCGTGACCTCGAGTTCGGCGGACACGACCTCGGGGGTGGCGTCGGCGCAGTTCCAGGTCTCACCGGCGGGTGCCGCGACCTGGTCGAACCTGGGTGCCGCCGACACGGTCACGCCGTTCGCGACGACGTGGGACACGACGACGTTCTCCGAGGGTCTCTACGACCTGCGGGTGATCACGACCGACAACGTGGGGAACACCGTCACGTCGGCGACCATCGCCAACGTGCGGGTCGACAACACCGCGCCGACCGGATCGGTCACTGCGCCGGCGAGCAACGCGTTCGTGTCCGGAGCGTCGGTCGCGGTGACCGCGACCAGCGCCGACACCGGCAGTGGCGTCGCCTCGGTGCAGTTCCAGACCTCGCCCCGCGACGCGAACACCTGGACCAACCTCGGCAGTCCCGACACGACTTCGCCCTACGCGGTCACGTGGAACACGACCTCCGGATATCCGGACGGCCGCTACGACCTGCGGATGGTGACCACCGACAAGGCCGGAAACGCCACCACCTCGGCGGTCCTGCCGGTGGAGGTGCAGAACGCCGCCCCGACCGTGACCAGCGTGCAGCTGGTCGACGCCGGAGGCACCGTGGGCCGGGTGCAGCCCGGTGACCGCATCGTGGTCACGTACTCCCAGACCCTGGGCGTGGCCACCCTCTGCTCCACCTGGAGCGGCAACCTCACCGCCCAGTCGCTCAGCGTCGCCAACGACGTGACCGTCAGCCTCGCCGACGGCGGTGCCGGCAACGACTCGGTCACGGTCACCAGCGCCACCTGCACGTTCCACCTCGGCACCATGAACCTCGGGGCGACCGGCTACGTGACCGGTGGGAGCCGCACCTTCTCCGGGTCGGGGGCCAGCCCGGCGACGGCGGCCTCGAGCGTGGCGTGGGACCCGTCGACCCGAACCCTCACCGTCACCCTCGGTGCATCGGCGGGCCTCGGTACCGTGGGCACCGTCGCCAGCAGCACCGCCACCCACACGCCCGACGCGGCGATCAAGAACGCAGTGGGCACGGCGGTCACCGGGACCTTCGCCACCGGGGCGGTGCCCCAGTTCTGACGCCTCCGCGACCGGTCGCCTCGGAGCGCCCTCGGGACCACTGCTATCCTTGCTGGTCCGGCCCGACCGCGCCCGGAGGGCAGTAGCTCAATTGGTAGAGCACCGGTCTCCAAAACCGGCGGTTGGGGGTTCGAGTCCCTCCTGCCCTGCAGCGAACGACGACTTGACCACCAC
>DASXXX010000157.1:0-2889 GCA_036502765.1 Acidimicrobiia bacterium
CGCCGACGATGTTGAGACCGAACTCGTCGATGAACCGCTCGTGCGCGTCGGCGAGCGCGTCGGGGGTGAGGTCGTAGTGCGTGTGGCCGTCGACGATCGACGGCAGGCCCGCGTTGGGGAGGCACGACAGGAACGTGCGCGAGTGCTGCGCGAGGTAGCGCAGGTGTTCGGTCATCTCCGCGGGACCGGTGGCGCAGTTGAGCCCGATCACGTCGGGACGCATCGCCTCGAGCGCGGTGAGGGCGGCGCCGATCTCGGAACCCACGAGGAGGCGGCCGGTGGTCTCCACCGTGACCTGCACCATGAGCGGCACGGTCACGCCGGTGGTCGCCATGGCCCGGCGAGCACCGATGATCGCGGCCTTGCACTGGAGGAGGTCCTGCACCGTCTCGATCAGCAGGACGTCGACGCCGGCCGCGAGCTGGCCCGCGATCATGGCCTCGTAGTCGTCGCGAAGGTCGGCGAAGGCGATGTGGCCGAGCGACGGGAGGCGGGTGCCGGGGCCGATCGAGCCGATCACGAAGCGGGGGCGGTCGGGGGTGGAGAAGTCGGCCGCCACCTCCTTGGCCAGGCGCACCGCGGCCTCGTTGATGGCGTAGGTCTCGTCGGCGATGCCGTACTCGTTCAGCACCAGGGAGAAGGCGCCGAAGGTGGCGGTCTCGACCGCGTCGACGCCCGCCTCGAAGTACTCGGCGTGCATCTGCTTGATGAGGTCGGGGCGGGTGAGCACGAGGCGCTCGTTGCAGCCTTCGAGTGCGGGACCGCCGAAGTCGTCGGGGCCCAGATCCTGGTCTTGGACCCAGGTGCCGAACGCGCCGTCGAACACGAGCACGCGCTCGGTGAGCGCGTCGAGGAAGGCAGACATGGTCGTGTCAGGGTACCGGAGGGGTCCGATTCGCCCGGACCCGTATTGGTGCGCGGGCCGCGCATGGAGGTGTGACTCAGCGGTCGTCGCGCACGGAGATGCGCGCCCACGTGGGCTGGTTCACGCCGTACTTGTGGGTGGTCTCGAGTACCGCACTCCCGGCGTCAACCGGTGCCCCGATGGGCGCGGCGGCCCAGGCGCACGGCCCGGTCGGCACGCGCCCAGAGCTCGGTGTCGCCCGAGCTGTCGCCGTACGCCCAGACGAAGGGGTTCGTGCCGGGGCATTCGTCGGCGATCCACCGGTCGAGGCGGCGCGCCTTCTCGGGGCCGCGGACGTTCTCGCCGTCCATGCGACCGGTGAGCCGACCGTCGTCACCGACCTCGAGCTCGGTGGCGAGCACTCCGTCGAACCGGAGGCGTTCGGCGATGGGCCGGAGATACGCGGCGAGCGACGCCGACACGATCACCAGACGGTGGCCCTGGGTGCGGTGCCAGTCGGCGCGCTCGAGTGACTCGGCGCGGAGGTGTCGGGCGACGACGTCGTCGGCGAACGTGCGGGCGGTGTCGTCGAGGTCGGCCACCTCGCGCCCGCCGACCAACGAGTCGAGGAGCTCGGCCTTCATGCCGTTGCGAGACCAGTGCGCGCGGCCGCGCGTCGAGAGGCGCACCGCGCCGTTGGCGAACGCGGCGAGGGTGGCGGCGTTGCCGGCGAAGCGCCGGAGAAAGGGTACGAAGTTGTCGCGGGGTGAGAGCGTGCCGTCGAAGTCGAACGCCGCGACCACCTCGGGCCGGCTCATGCGTGCCCGTCCATGCGCGCAATGGCTACCACGCCGCACACGCGGCGGGATCGGCAGGCAGGGTCAGGCGGCAGGTCGATCCGGGAGCGCCGCGAGCAGGGCGCGCGCGATGACCACCTCGGGCGGGTCGTGGTCGTTGCCGAGCGCGACCCCCAGACCGGAGACCAGGCCACTGCCGTACACCAGACGACGCGCCACGAGTGCGGCGTCCTCGTCGGCGTGGATCTCGTTGCACACGACGGCGAAGCGGCGATCGCCGATGCGCGCGAGCGTGTCGTCGGGCCGGATGCGACCCTGCAGCGTCTTCGCCACCGCGAGGACGTCGTAGGGACGGTCCGGGAAGTGCGGATCGTCGAGCACGAACACGGCCACCACGGTCCCGGCGCGCTGGGCGCGGGCGATGGCGACCGTGGTGCGGTCGATGAGCAGGCCCCATCTCGGGAGCCCGGTCAGGGAGTCGAGCAAGTTCTCGTAGCGGGCCCGCTCGATCTCGAGCCAGCCCAGGTCGACCGAGGTCATGCCCGAATTGTCGGCGTCCAGGGGCGTTGGCTTGAGCGCCGCCGCTGCTGCAGAAGCGGATGTCAGATGGGGAGCTTGCGGAACACCGGGCGGGGCACGTGGCGCAGCACCGACATCACGTAGCGCAGCTGGGAGGGCACCCAGACCGTCTCGCGGTTGCGGGCGAGGCCGCGCACGATGGCGTCGGCCACCGCCTCGGGGGTGGTCGACATCGGAGCCGCGTCCATGCCGTCGGTCATCTTCGTGTGCACGAACCCGGGGCGCACGATCATCACGCCCACGCCACTGCCGACGAGCGAGTCGCCGAGACCCTGGAAGAACGCGTCCATGCCCGCCTTCGACGAGCCGTAGACGAAGTTCGCACGCCGGGCCCGTTCCCCGGCCACCGACGACAGCGCCACGATCGTGCCGTGGCCCTGCGTGCGCATCCGCTGCGCGATCGGGACCGTCACCGACACCGAGCCCACGTAGTTCACCTCGGCGATGTCGACCGCGGCGCGGCCGTCGTGCTCGGCTTCTTCCTGGTCGCCGAGCACACCGAACGCGAGCAGCACGAGGTCGACGTCGCCGACGCGGTCGAACACGTCGGCGACGAACGCATCGTGCGATGAGGTGTCGCGCGCGTCGAACGCCAACGTCTCGACGGTCGTGGCGCCCGCGGCGCGCAATTCGTCGGCCGCGCCCTGCACCGACTGCGGGTCACGCGCG
>DASXXX010000158.1:0-20427 GCA_036502765.1 Acidimicrobiia bacterium
GTGTCTTCGTGGCAAGCAGCCAAGCTCCAACGCATCGTCGACGACGACTACTCCGCGCAGTTCGCGTTGTCACTGGCACTCAAGGACGTGCACCTCGCACTGGACGCAGCCGGCGAGGGCCAGCTCCCCGCGCTGCGCTGCTTGGCCTCCGAATGGCAAGAGGCGGTCGATCAGGGGCTCGGCGACCAGGACGTGACGGTCGTGACGCGCGCGTTCGAGCTCCAAGGAGGACGGCGATGACGTCGATCGGGTACACGATGATGTGCGAGCACGCCGGTCCGAAGCAGTTGGTGCGCGACGTGGCCCTCGCCGAGGAAGCCGGGTTCGACTTCGCGGTCATCAGTGATCACTACTCACCGTGGCTCGAGGCGCAGGGCCATTCGCCGTATGCGTGGAGCGTGCTCGGCGCGGCTGCGCAGGCGACCCACCGCATTCCGTTGATGACGTACGTGACGTGCCCGATCCGCCGCTACCACCCCGCGGTCGTCGCGCAGAAAGCGGCGACGATGCAACTGCTGTCCGACGGTCGGTTCACCCTCGGTCTGGGCGCGGGCGAGAACCTCAACGAGCACATCGTCGGCGGACAGTGGCCCATCGCCGGCCTGCGTCACGAGATGCTCGGGGAGGCGGTGCAGATCATCCGCGAGCTCTGGGCCGGAGAAACCGTGACGTATCGCGGGAAGCACTTCGACGTGGAGTCCGCCAAGGTCTGGGATCTGCCCGAGACCGCGCCACCGATCGGCATCGCCGTGTCGGGACGAGAAAGCTGTCAGCTGGCGGGCGAGCACGCTGACGTGATGATCGCGGTCGAGCCTCGCGCCGAGCTCGGCCACATGTTCGACGACGCCGGTGGCACCGGGAAGCCGCGCGTCGGTCAGATCGCCGTGTCCTACGACCCAGATCCCGAGATCGCCCTGAAGCGGGCCATGGAGCAGTTCCGCTGGTTCACCGGGAACTGGAGGGTGAACGCCGAGCTCCCGGGCCCCGCGTCGTTCGACGCCGCCTCGAGGACGGTGCGCGATGAGGACGTCTCGGCCCAGATGCCCTGCGGCCCGGACGTCGAGCGACACGTGGCCGGGATACGAAACTTCGAAGCGGCCGGGTTCACGCACATCGCGTTGGTGCAGGTCGGCGGCGACACCCAGGGGGAGTTCATCAGCTGGGCGGCGACCGAACTGTTGCCCGCGCTCCGGTAGCCGCCCTCGGCCGGAGTCACCGTTCGCCGCTCAGATCGATCAGTGCGATCCCGAACGCTGGATCGAACCGGCGGCGGAGGTGACCCGGTGACTCGGTGACGAGCACTTCCAGGGTCGGGCGCACGCGGGCCTCGAGCAGGTGTCCACCGCGTGCCGCTCCGGAGGAGGTGCCGACGACAACGTGCGCGTGCACCATCGGCCCGTCGTCGCCCTGGGCGATGTCGCCGATCAACGAGAGCACCTCGACCTGTTCGTGCACGGAGATCGGCACGTACTTCGACGTGCCCACGTCGAAGTAGCCGAGGGTCGCGGTCGAGAATCCGCCGATCGCAGTGAGCCGGGCGGCGTCGAGCGATTCGGCCCGGGCGAACTCGTCGAGGCCGGCGACCGCGTCGTCACCCGCCGCGAAGATCACGACCCACGTTCGTTCGTCGCCTGCTCGCAGGAGTTGGTACTTCATCGGTCTCCCTCGCTCCCTCGCGCGCTCGCGTCGTCGAGATGAGTCTGCTGGCGTCGCCCGGCACGTTCACCCCGCGGGCGCGTGCCGGAGTCGTCGACAAACTCCGTCGCGAGCCGCCCGCACCGCGGACACGGGCTCGCGTGATGACCCTGGGGCAGCGAGCGCACAGGCTGTTCGAAGACGCGAGAACACGACGGGTGAGGAGGACGGCGGATGAACGATCACGACGATTCCGAGCAGCCTCCCCGGCTCCGCGGCGGGAAGCGCACCAGGGTGAAGTGGCACGCTCGACGACGTGAGTACGCCGCAGTGGTGCTGGCACTGGTCGCGGCCGTGGCGGTGGGGGCGTGCGCCGGGGACACTGCGTCGAGTTCCCGAGGAGACGCGGCGGTCGGTGCCCAGCCCGCGCAGAACGGCACCTTCGCACCGGACACCTTCGTCGGTCTCCCCAAGCCGGACGGTGCTCGGCCATACGCTGCACCGACACAGGAGCACGGGACCTGGACGCAGAGCTTCGAGGTGGATGGCCTCAGCCCCGCGCAGACGATGCAGTTCTTCCTGACTGCCCTCGAAGGCAACTGGGGGGAGAGCCCACCGCTGTCGCCGACCGGACCCTGCGATCCGGCTGGCGGCGGATCCGGGAGCGCCTGTACGTACCGCGCGGTCTGGATCCGAGGAACGGAGCGGTTGAGGATCACCGCAGGGCCCGCTGGCCTCGGCGTCAGCAATGGGACGGAACTGAACCTGTTGCTCCGAGGCGCGGAATGAACCGGTCGGCATCTGCAACCGGCACGCATTGAAGCCAGCAGGAAGACCGGATAGCCGCCGACAGGAGTCGAAGGACTCTGGCTGCCCCCGAAGACGAACCTCGGACTCGGCGCGATGGTCTCTGTGAGCCCCCGAGCCCTGTAGGAGACCGTCGTGGTCAGCTGCCAGATCCCTGAAGACACACGAGCCCCCAAGGCATGCTCGATGTGGGAGATCGACACCGAGAGCCAAGTTGCGCGCGCGGGGCTGCCCGTGCTCGAGCGACTCGCCGAGGACCTCGGTGAGGTGGCCATCAGCATGGTGCTCACCGACTCCGACGCGAACATCCTCGGGAGCTTCTGGGGCAGCAACCTCGGCCTCGAGTCGATGTCCGCTTTGTCGTACGTCGAGGCGCCGATCGACGATCCTCGCCGGGACGAGCCGGTCGGGACCATTCGCATCACGTGCGCGATCGCCGAGGCGGATCCGCTGATGCTGGCGTACGCGCAACTCGCGGCCCGCACGATCTCCGAACGGATCGTCGACGGGGCCACCGTCGCGGACCGCACGCTGCTCGAACACTTCTTGCGCGCTCGTCGCCGTGCCCGCGGGCCGATCCTCGCGGTGAACGACCACGAGATGCTCACCAACGCCGCCGCCGCTCGACTCGTCTGCGACGAAGACCACGCGCTGATCTGGAACTGGGCGACGTGGAGCCCTGAGGTGCACACGCAGTTGACCGACGAACTTCGGCTGCGCGCCGCCACGGTCACCGCTGAGTGCGAACCGGTGTTCGTCGGAAGCGACATGATCGGGGCGCTCGTGCACCTGGAGGACTCTCGTGCTCCTTCGACCATCGACTCCGCCACCGACGCCACGGCGCGCGTTCGGCTCACGTTCGGATGGGACAGCCTCCGCTCCTCCGAGCTCGGTATCGCAGAGCTCGTCGCCGAAGGTTTCACCAACCGCGAGATCGGTGCCCGCCTGTTCATCTCTCACCACACGGTCGACTCGCACCTCCGACAGATCTACCGCAAGCTCTCCATCACCTCGCGCGTCGAGCTCACGCGCCTGGTCCTCGAACGCGCGACGGGTGTGAGGTAGACGTAGTCCACTGCCGGCCAGCGTGCTCGGAGCGCAGCGACGGCCTGACTGATGGTCCTCTCCACCGCCGCCACGTCCATGTCGCCATCGAAGGTGACATCGCCGTCGACGATCACGCTCGACGGCCCGACCACGATGGCGAACAGGTCCGGGACGTCGACGACGCCTGGTTGGGCAGCGACGACACTGCGCATGTCGCGCAGCACCGCGGGCCGGACGCCTCGACCGGAGAGCAGGTCGCGGTTCGTTCGCAGCAGGAGCACTGACGCGGCGAGCAGCAGCAGGCCGATGACCGCGCTCGCGACGGTGTCGGGCGTGGGGCTTCCTGTCACCTGCGCGGCAGCCAACGCTGTCGTGGCCACGACGCCACCGATCACGGCACAGCCACCGCTGACGACGACGGTGACCGACGTCGGATCGGTGCTCTGTCGGACGTGGGTGAGGAGCGACACATTGCGCTGTGCCGCTTGCAGACGGACTGGTCGCAGCCAGCTTCGCAAGGCGAGCGCGTCCAGTGTCGTGGTCGTGATCAGCACGACGTAGGCGAGCGGAAGGGAGTCGACGGGGGTTGGATGCAGCGCGGCGCGGAGCGCCCCTTCGAGCGCCAAGCCGATGCTGCCGGCGAAGATCCCGAGGGCTGCGAGCAATGACCAGAAGAAGCGCTCCCGTCCGTACCCGAGCGGGTGGGTGTCGTCGGCGGGGCGAGCGCCGCTGAGCACGCCGATGAGCAAGAACACCCCGACGGCCGTGTCGGCGGCATTCGCTGCGGTTTGAGCTCGGAGGGCGACCGAGCCGGTCACCAGCGCAGTGATCCCGAGCGCGACGGTTTCCGCACCATTGACGACGAGGGACGCCACGACGCTCCGGTGCGTCGCTCTGGCATTGGCCGTGTCGGGCATCGCCGGCACCCCCCTGGAGCGCATGGTGATCGGAGTCGCGCTCCTGGACCTCAGCATGCAGGTCGACACGTAGCGCGGTCATCCCGCGATCACGTAGCGGCCGCCCGGCCTCCTTCCGATCAGCGTGATCAGGGGTGGTCGCCCTGCGCGTCCAACGGGATCTCGATCAGCAACGCGGTGCCCTTGCCGGCGCGACTGGTCACCTGGAGCGTGCCGCCGAGCGCTTCGATCCGGTCGCTGAGCCCCAGCAGCCCCGATCCCTGGCTGTCGGCTCCTCCGATCCCGTCGTCGCGAACCGCCAATCGAAGGGTCGCGCCGCGCGCGTCGAGGTCGACGTGCACCACGGAGGCGTGCGCGTGCTTCGCGGCATTGGTCAGCGCTTCGGACACCACGTAGTACGCCGCGACCTCGACCGGTTCGGGCAGTCGTCCTTCGGCGTGGCTCTCGAGCTCCATCGGGATCGCCGAGCGACGACCGAGCGATCTGAGCGCCGGGACCAGACCCCCCTTCGACAGGATCGCGGGGTGAATCCCGTGGGAGAGCTCCCGCAGCTCCTCGAAGACGCGCGTCAGCTCCTCGGAGACGTGCCCCAGCCGGCGTTCGAGCGCGCCGAGCTCGAAGGGCATCGCCGCCTGCACCGCACCCAGCTCGAGCACGAGCGAAACGAGGCGCTGCTGGGTGCCGTCGTGCAGATCCCTCTCGATCCGCTTGCGCGTCTCGTCGCCCGCGGCGACGATGCGCGTGCGGGAAGCGGCGAGTTCCGCGCGCGTCTCCGCGTTCGAGATCGCGGTCGCCAGCAGGTCCGTGAACGAGGCGAGGCGCGCCTCGCTGTCGGCCGGCAGCGGTGCTTCCCCGGACGACGCTGCGCCCACGGAGCCCCACAGGCGACCCTCGACGATGATCGGTGTCCCGACCGACGAACGGATGCCCTGCTCGCGCGCGATGTCCGCGGCCATGCCGGAGGCATCCGCATAGTCGTCGATCCGCACCGGACGCCCGGTCTCGAAGACCAACGTCCCGATGTTCCTCCCTCCGGTCTTCCACTGACTGCCGACGGGAATCCAACCGACCGCCCTGCCCCAGCTCGCGACGTAGGTCTGCGTCCCGTCGGGTGCGAAACGGCCCATCGCCGCGCTGTCGACCGGAAGCAGGTGCCCGATCTCCTCCGTCACGGCCGCGAACACTGCTTCCGGGGCCGCGCCCTGCGCCACCAGCGTCGCGACCCGCCGCAACGCCGCCTGCTCCTCGGCCAACCGGGTGAGCGCCGCGCGACTCTCCGCGTTCGCGATCGCCGTCGCCAGTAGGTCCGTGAACGAGGCGAGGCGCGCCTCGGTGTCCGCCGGCAGCGGCGCGTCCATGGACGAATACGCCTCCATGACGCCCCAGAGTCTCCCGTCGACGACGACGGGCGTGCCGACGCCTGAGCTGATCTCTTCCGACGGCGACGCGTCGCCCGAGCCGTCGATACGGGCTGAATGGCCGGTCTCGAAGACGAGCGTGCTGACGTTCGTCCCTCCGAGCCTCCACCGCCGGCCGACCGGAGCGCGGTCGCCTCGCGTGCCCGAGCCGGCGACGACGGTCACCGCGCCATCGGGCTCGAAACGGCTCAGACCTGCGTACTCGACCGACAGCAGCTTCCCGACTTCCCCCGTGACGGCCGAGAACATCACTTCGGGCGGTACTCCGTACGCGACCAGGGTGGCGACCCGCCGTAGCGCGGCCTGCTCTTGCGCCAACTGCGCAAGCCCGGCGCGACTCTCGGAGTTCGCGATCGCGGTCGCCACGAGCTCGGTGAAGTTGGCGAGGCGCGTCTCGGCGTCCGGCGGGAGCGGCCGATGCTCGAGCGAGCCGGCCGCGATCACGCCCCAGAGACGACCTTCGACCATGATCGGTGTCGCGAGCGACGAGTTGATGCCCGCGGCCTTTGCATCGACGCCGATCGGGCCGGACGAGCTCTCGGCATAGCTGTCGATGCGGGCGGAATGGCCGGTCTCGAACACGATCGTGCCGAGGTTGTTCCCCCCGAGCATCCGTCGCGTGCCCGCGGGGAAGAGGTCGACCGCCCGGCCCCACGATGCGAGCCACGTGAGCGAACCATCCGACTCGTAGCGGCACAAGCTCGCGAGGTCGATGGGAAACAGGCGTCCGACCTCCTCGATGACGGCCGTGAACACGTCTTCTTGCTGCGTCCCACGCGCCACCAACGTCGCGACCCGCCGCAGCGCGGCCTGTTCGTCCGCCAGGACGCGCGTCTCCTGCACTTGGGAGGTTCCCATCGACCCTGAAGATACGCCGACGTGGTCGATCCGAGAACCCCTCGGTCGCGCCGGGCTGCAACCGGGATCACTGGCCATTGGCGCGCCGAAGAAGGCGGAGTCCCGTCAGCGCCCTGCACTGCCGAGAAGATCCGAGAGGGCTCTCGTCGACAACTCGGACTTCGCCACGAAGCCCAGCGCCGGGCTCGCTGCGATGAGATCGGAGAGTTCCACTTCCGGATACGCAGAGATCAACACGACGTTCGCGGCAGCGATCGCGCTGAGTTGCTCGGCAAGGTCGAACCCGCTCTCTTCACCCAGATCGACGTCGACGAGGATCACATCCGGGCGGAGCGCTTCGGCGAGTCGGAGCGCGTCCCGAATCGTGCTGGCGGTGCCGACGACGTCAGCTCCCTCTTGTCGCAGCGCATTTCGCGCTGCCTCGATGAAGTAGGTGCTGTCGTCGACGATGACGACGCGGAGCGCCACCCTCTGTGACTCGACGGTCATCACACGAGTATTGCGGTACGAGGAGCCCCAGGCCGACGGAAGCCAAGACCGATGATCACAAGCCCGAGGAAGATACGCATGGTGCTCTCCTTGCACGCGTCACGACGAGCCGCAGGCCACCACGGCGGGCACGGGCCCGAGATGGTCGAAAGTGTGGGGGGACGCACGATCTCATCTCGGCCCGTGCCCGCGGCTCTCGCGTCAACCCATCGACAATTCCGGTTGGGTTGCCGGGCAGAAGCACGTGGCATTCGGACGGCCCGTCGCTTCATGCACTCGATGATGCGTCGGCATCGCTCCCGATTCACCCCGAACTCGCGTAGTCGTTGCCGTGAGTCGGAGACTGCCTCCTACGCGCTCCTACGCGCCTACGGGATGAAGCTCCTCGGATCGCGTGTCACCGTCGCAGTGGAGTGTCCGACGAACCGGGAGCTGGCCCATGGCGATCGCGACGACGAATCCGACGACCGGAGAGGTCGAGAAGACCTTCGAGTACGCGTCTGCCGACGAGGTCGAGCGGCACCTCGCGCTCGCATCCTCGACATTCGAGAGCTACCGGCTCACAGACTTCGCGACCCGTTCTCAGTGGATGAACGCGGCGGCCGACATCCTCGATGACGAGCGTGGCGCGATCGCGGCCTTGATGACCACCGAAATGGGCAAGACCGTCGCCTCGGCGCGCGCTGAGGTGCAGAAGTGTGCGGACGCGTGCCGGTTCTTCGCCGAGAACGCAGCGAGGTTCCTGACCGACGAGACGGTGGACGCGTCGAAGATCGGTGCGCTGGACGCGTACGTCCGCTACGAGCCGCTCGGGCCCGTCCTCGCGGTCATGCCCTGGAACTTTCCGTTGTGGCAAGTCATTCGCTTCGCGGCGCCCGCGCTGATGGCGGGCAACGTCGGCCTGCTGAAGCATGCCTCGAACGTGCCTCAGTGCGCTCTGTTCCTCGAGCAGCTGTTCACGCGCGCGGGCTTTCCGGTCGGCGCATTCCAGACTCTGCTCGTCAGTTCGGATGCGGTCGAGGGGATCCTGCGCGACGAGCGGGTCCGTGCGGCGACGCTGACCGGTAGCGAACCGGCCGGCCACGCCGTCGCCTCGATCGCCGGCAGCGAGGGGAAGCCGACC
Source organism: Acidimicrobiia bacterium (assembly GCA_036502765.1). GTDB lineage: Bacteria > Actinomycetota > Acidimicrobiia > IMCC26256 > DASPTH01 > DASUAS01. The sequence continues at coordinate 8,295 of DASXXX010000158.1, forward strand.
GTCCTCGAGCTCGGTGGGAGCGACCCCTTCATCGTCCTCCCGTCGGCTGATCTCGATCGCGCGGCCGAGGTGGGAGTGATCGCGCGAACTCAGAACAACGGTCAGAGCTGTATCGCCGCCAAGCGGTTCATCGTCGATGCAACCATCGCCGACGAGTTCGAACGGCGGTTCGTCGACCGCATGAAGGCGCTGCGGGTCGGTGATCCCTTCGACAAGACGACCGACGTCGGCCCGATCGTGACAGAGGAAGCGCGCGAGCGCCTGCGCGAACTCGTCGCCGATGCGGTCACCAAGGGTGCGCAGGTCCTGTGTGGCGGAACATCACTCCCCGGTCCCGGCTGGTTCTATGAGCCGACCGTGGTCGCAGGCATCACCCCGGAGATGCGCATGTTCCACGAGGAGGTCTTCGGGCCTGTCGCCTCCTTGTATCGCGTGGACGGCGTGACGGCGGCAATCGAGCTGGCGAACGCGACGAACTTCGGCCTCGGGTCGAACGCCTGGACCGACGACGCCGACGAACGGGACCGCTGCATTCGCGAGCTACGTGCCGGGCAGGTGTTCATCAACGGCATGACCACGTCGACGCCATTGCTGCCATTCGGCGGGGTCAAGCACTCCGGCTACGGCCGCGAGCTGTCCGCGCACGGCATCCGCGAGTTCTGCAACGTGAAGTCGGTGTGGATCGGTGGAGGCGACGAAGACGTCAGCGCGGGAACTGCGCGCAGCGAATGATGCCGGCTTCGATCACCGAGGAGGTGGTCCATGGGTTTCGCTCTCTCCGACATGCAGCTGACGAGTCCTGCGTTCGAGTCGGGTGATGCGATCCCGACGAGGTTCAGCGCGTACGGCGACAGCGTGTCGCCGCCGCTCGAGTGGGCCGACGCACCCGGCGGCTCGCGGTCGTTCGCGCTGTTCGTCCATGACCCCGACGCGCCACTTGCCGCTCCTGACGGCACCTACGGGTTCGTCCATTGGGTGCTCTACAACATCCCAGGTGCGGTCACCAGCATCGAAGAAGGATCGACTGGGTACACGCCGGGTACCAACCAGAACGGTGAAGCCGCCTATTACGGGCCTCGGCCACCGGAGGGCCATGGCGTGCACCACTACTTCTTCGGGCTCCTCGCGCTCGACCGCGCGCCGGGACTGACCGCGGGCCTGACGCTGTGGCAGCTCCTCGAGCTCGTCGAGCCGAACGTGCTCGGTATGAACCGTCTCGTCGGGACCTACTCCGAGCACGCGAACGCGTGATGTCAGACCAGCCGGAAGCCGTCATCGTGACGAGGAGAAGACTCGTCTGGACACAGAGGAGCGTGAGTTCGTGAGCGACACGACTGATCTCAACGTTGCACCACACACCTGGGGCCTCGGCGGCGATCTGACCGTTCGCCGGTTGGGCTTCGGCTCGATGCGGATCACCGGTCCCGGAATCTGGGGTGAGCCGCGCGATCGCGAGGGAGCTCTCGCGACGCTCCGGCGCGCCATCGATCTCGGCGTCAATCTGATCGACACGGCCGACTCGTACGGGCCGTTCGTCAGCGAACGCCTGATCGCCGAGGCCCTGCACCCATACCCGGAAGACCTGGTGATCGCCACGAAGGGCGGACTGACCCGGAGTGGACCGAACCAGTGGCAGGCCGACGGTCGTCCGCAACACCTGCGCGCGGCGTGCGACGGAAGTCTGGAGCGGCTGAAGCTCGAACAGATCCCCGTGTACCAGTTCCATCGGGTCGACCCGACGGTTTCGCTCGAGGATTCGATCGGCATGTTGGTCCAGCTGAAGGACGAAGGCAAGATCCGCCACATCGGCGTGTGCAACGTCGACGAAGACCAGTTGGGGCAGGTGCTGGGGCTCACACCGATCGTTTCCGTACAGAACCGCTACGGGCACGGCGACCGCACTTCCGAGGCCATCGTCGACCGTTGCGAGGTGGAACGGCTCGCCTTCCTCCCCTGGGCGCCGCTCGGAGGCGGGAGCGTCTCGGATGCGACCGTCGAGCGCATCGCCGCGGCCCACGGTGCGACGGCCCGTCAGGTCGTCCTCGCGTGGATGCTCGCCCGCTCCCCGGTGATCCTGCCGATTCCCGGGACCAGCTCGGTCGCGCATCTCGAGGAGAACGTCGCCGCCGGCGAGCTGCTGCTGACACCGCAGGAGATCGCAGAGCTCAACCGGCCGTGAACGGATGAACGGGAGTGCGTTGCCCGCCTCTTCGGCGCCGACAACCGTCGCGGCCGGATTGGCCGCGCTCGAACGGCATGACCGACGCCGTGTTCGGGCTCGCGGCCACGCTGTTGCTCGAACGCGAGTTGGCGATCGCGTAACCACCCAATTACAAGCGCAAGAAGAACGAACGTGTGTGAGGACTCGTTGCTCAGGGGATCAACACGATCTTCCCGTGCGTGTGTCGCTGCTCGAGCTCTGCGAACGCCTCGCGGACCTGTTCGAGTTCGTAGGTCGCGGCGATCGGGATCTCGATGTCGCCCGACGAGACGAGTGCGGCCATCTGCGACAACACGTCGGTCGTGGAAGCGTCCGCACTTCCTTCCGCCTTGGTCCCGAGTTCCTGCGCCTTGTCGCGGGAGATGATCGTCTCGATGCGGTCTTTCGGGACTCCGAGATCGACAGCGAGTTGCACGTACTGCGGCCCGAAGAGGTCGATGAACGCATCGATGCCGTTCGGCGCGGCATCCCGCAGTCGCTCCGCGAGTCCGTCGCCGTACGCGACCGGGATGACGCCGTGGGCCGCGAGCCACGAGTGATTCGCCGGCGACGCGATGCCGAGCACGGTGACGCCCTTCGTCCGCAGGAGCTGGACGACGACCGAGCCGACGCCGCCGGCCGCTGCTGACACTGCGACCGTGTCGCCCTGCGCTGCACCGACGGCCCGCACCGCGGCGAACGCGGTGCAACCGACGACGTAGAGCGAGCCGGCAACCTCCCAACTCAACCCCGCGGGTTTGGGGATCAGCTGCGTGACCGGCACTGCGACGTACTCGGCCTGGCTCGATCGTCGCCACGACCAGCCGAGGACGTCCTCGCCGACCGCGAGCTCCGTGACCCCATCGCCGAGGGTGCTGACCACTCCGGCGAGGTCACTGCCCTCGCCCGACGGAAAGGTCGCCGGGAAGCTCGCCTGGAGCGCGCCACGGCGAATCGCCACCTCGCCGATGTTGATCCCCGCCGCACGGACCTCGACGACGACCTCACCGGCCGCCGGTTCGGGGACCTCGACATCGGCGACGTAAAGCACGTCACGGCCTCCATAGCGATCGAACCGCACTGCTCGAGCCATCTCGTGCTCCCCTGGTAGGCATCGTCACATTGGTTCGATCGCCCCGTGCGTCGCACGCCGGGGTTCGTCCCACTGCAACCGGCCGGCCATCGCCACGAACGGCACCCGGTGATCGAGCGCGAGAAACTCGGCCATCCAATGGATCGCGACTCGACGGGTGACGAACTGTGGCCGGGGCTCATTGCCGCGTTGCCACTCCCACGCCAGTTGGCCGTTGTCCGTCTCGTACTGGAGGAGCCGAAAACCCAGGTCTGCCGCGCGTGAGACAACCTGCTCATCCGCCAGCGGTGACGTTTCGTAGGTCGTCATCGGGCCCCTGTTCAGTCGGCACTCGACCATCGCGCGACGAACCGCGCCGGTCGCGAGTGTGCGCCCTCACCCGACGCACACTCATCACGCGCACGCGTGGGAGTGCGCACTGAGATGCCCGCGCGATCACTACGCGCTCGCGGGACGAGTTCGACGCATCTCGATGGCACCCTCACAACAGGTGTGAGGAGGCAACGATGGACCTGCTACAGCTCTCCCGCTGGCAGTTCGCCCTGACCGTCATGTTCCACATGACGTTCCCGGCCATCACCGTGGGTCTGTCGGTGCTGTTGTCCTTCCTGTACGGGATGCATTGGAAGACCGGGAACCCCGTGTACCTGCAGATGTTCCGCTTCTGGCGTCGCATCTTCGCAGTCGGCTTCGCGATCGGCGTCGTGGCCGGGATCGTCATCACCTTCCAGATGGGCCTCAACTGGGGTGTCTACGCCGCGAAGACCGGCCCGATCATCGGACCGATCATCGCCATGGAAGTCGTCACCGCGTTCTTCGTCGAAGCCGGTTTCATCGGCATCCTCATCTACGGCGAGAACCGCGTGAGCCAGCGGACCATGTTCGCCGCCACCGTCATGGTCGCGATCGGCACCATCTTGTCGACGACGTGGATCCTCATGGCGAACTCCTGGATGCAGACGCCACAAGGATTCGCGAATCGCCACGGCCGGTTCGAACCGACGAGCTGGATGCACGTCATCTTCAATCCTTCGTTCATGTGGCGCGCTCCACACATGCTCGTCGCGGTTCTGATCTCGGCGGGGTTGTTCATCACCGGCATCGGCGCGTACTACCTCGTCAAGGGAAGGGCGCGTCTGTTCGCGAAGAGCACCGTCTCGATCGGCCTCGGTGTCGTGGCGGTGCTGATCCCCCTCCAGCTCTTCCTCGGCGACAGCGTCGCGGGTGCCGTCCTCCCGAGGCAGCCGGGCAAGGCCGGGGCGATGGAAGGGAACTGGGACACGCCGAACACCGGCTACGTGATCTTCGCCATCCCCGACATGTCCGGACAGCGCGACACCGTGAAGATCTCGATCCCCTGTCTCGGCAGCTACATCTCCAAGGACCTGAGCTGCGACACGGGCATTCCCGGTCTGAGCCAGCTGGTACCGAACAAGAACGACCAGCCGAACATGACACCGGTGTTCTGGGGTTTCCGAGCCATGTGGTACGCCTCGATGGTCATGTTCGGGATCGCGTTCTACGCGACGATCCTTCGTTTCCGCCGCAAGCTCTGGACCGCCAGACGCTTCCACCGCTTCTTGCGTTGGATGGTCCCCCTCGGGATCCTGGCCATCCTCGGCGGCTGGGTGGCCGCCGAGACCGGCCGCCAGCCGTTCGTCGTGTACGGACATCTCCGAACCTCCGCCGCGGTCTCGCACCTCGCGTCCGGTCAGGTGCTGTTCTCGGTGATCGGCTTCATCACGCTGTACGCCGTGATGCTCGGCCTGTACATCGCCTACATCGTCCACGCGGTGCGCGCCGGACCCGAACGTGACGACCCCGATTGGGTGGCGCCGGATCCGGCACTCGACGTGAGGCCTCCGCGGCCCGAGCCCGCGCCCGTGCCTTCGGCGGTTCCGGTGATGCGTGGTGGTCGGTGATGGCCGGCATCTGGTTCGGCGTCTTGGTGTTCGCGCTGCTGATGTACGTCGTGCTCGACGGCTACGACCTCGGCATCGGCATCGCGTCGATGTTCGAGCGCGACAAGGCTTCCCGGGACAAGATGCTGGAACAGGTCGCGCAAGCGTGGGACGGCAACGAGTCGTGGCTCGTGCTCGCGGCGCTCGTGTTGTGGGCGGGTTATCCAACCGCGTTCGGAGCGATCCTGCCGCACGCCTACCTGGCGGTGATCCTGATGCTGTTCGCGCTGGGCGTCCGGGGCGTCAGCGTCGAACTCGCATCACAAACGCACGACCGAGCTCTGTTCGAATGGACGTTCGGCATCGGCTCGCTCGTGGCGGCACTCGCCCAGGGCGCGCTGCTGAGCTCCCTCGCCTCGCGTGTCACGTTGGTCGACAACGCGTTCTCCGGCTCGGCGTTCGGCGCGTTCGGATGGTTCACCTTCTTGGTCTGCGCCTTGCTGGTCGCGTTGTATCTGTCGTACGGCTACGCGTACATGAAGTGGAAGTCGACCGGCGAGTTGCGCACGCGAGTTGCGCGGCGCGGCGAGATCACGACGGCGGTGACCGCCATGCTGGCCGTCGCGTTCTTCCTCGCCCTCGACAACACGGACGCGCCGCTCAACCTCGACAGCGCGGGACGAACGGTGGCATTCGTCGTGTTGTTGGCCGCGGCCGGCACCGGCATCGCGGTCGCGATGTGGTCGCTGCGTCCGGCCTCGACGAACGACGGCCGTTCGTTCGTCGGTCTGGCGATCGCCACGGTGGCGATTGCGGTCGCGATCGTGGTCGGGCGGTATCCGACGATCGTGCCGGGAGTTCCGTCGGTCGAGGATGCCCTCTCGCCGGACACCACGATGTGGTTCCTCTTCGTCGGCATCGGGATCAACCTGCCGTTGATCGTCTTCTACACGTGGTTCGGGCACCACGCGTTCAGAGACAAGGCGTACGGCACCGGCGCCCGACTGCCCAGGAGTGGACGATGACAGCGCTTCGCACAACAAGGCGGGTACTGCTCACGCTCGGCGCGATCACCTTCGGCACCGTCCTGTACTTCTTCTGCGCCCGCACCTTCGCCGGCTATCCGCAGTACGGCACCGAGTTCCTCACCGACGTCGGTGTGGGACTGACCATGCTCACCTTCGGCGTCGCGTGGATCATGGACCAGAGGCGGCTCGATGCGGACGAGTAGTGACCCGGCGCTCGACGCCGCGGCTGCGCCGGGACGTGCGTCATTGCGTCGCGCCGCAGGGGCGCAGGTGTTGGAGACGGTGGGCACGATCGTGCAATGGGCGGCGCTGGCCTGGATCGCACAGACGTTGCTCGGCGACGGCGCCAAGCCGACGTGGCCGCAGCTCGCGCTCCTGCTCGGCGGCGGTCTCGTCGCCGCGGGTGCCGGGTGGCGCGCCGCGCGCTTGCAGGCCGTCGGCTCGCGGCAGATCAGCCGGGCGCTGCGCGGCCGGATCGTCGGCGCGCTGCTGCCGCGCGCTCGCCGGCGCGACGATCCCGACGCCGCGACGGCCGCGCTGGCCACGGTCGAGCTCGTCGACGACGTCGCCGGCTACCACGCACGGGTGTTGCCTCAACGCCTGTCGGCACCGGCCTCGATGGCCCTCGTGTTCCTGGTGGCCGCCGCGGTCGAGTGGCCGGCCGCCGCGCTGCTGGCGCTCGCGACCCTGTTGCTCCCGCTGAACATGCGTCTGGTCGGCCTCGTCGCGCAGGAGGGCGCAGAAGCTCGCATGATGGCCAGCGAGCGCCTCTCAGGGGTGGTGCTCGACAGCTTTCGCGGCATGAGCACGTTGCAGAACATCGGCGCACTGAGGCGTCGCCGCGAGGAACTGGTGGGAGCGGCGGCGCGTCTCAACATCACGACGATGGCGATCGTGCGCCGAGCGTTCCTGTCGGGTGCGGTGATGGACGTCGTCATCACGTTCTCGATTGCTGCGAACGCGACCTACATCGGGATGTCGTTGCTCGGCTACGTCGCGGTTCCGGGCGCCCCGACGGTGACCCTCGGGCGTGGTCTCTTCGTACTGCTGCTCTGCCCTCTGTACTTCCAGCCGATGCGGGCCATGGCCGCCGCGTACCACGCGCGTGAGCGAGCCGCGGCCGGCATGGCGACGATCAGCGCCCTCGTCGCCGCCGCGGACGACGACGACGACCTGCACGGGGCTCCCATGCCGTCCACCGTCGAACCGGTCGCCGTGGTGCTCGACGCGGTCGCGTTCCGCTTTCCCGGTTCGAGCGAGCCGATGATCGAGCACACGTCCATCACGGCGCAGCCGGGTCGGTGGACGGCCGTTGCCGGACCGTCGGGCGCGGGCAAGACCACACTGCTCTCGTTGATCGCAGGCGCGCGCGAACCCACCGCCGGCACTGTCGTCTGGCTCACGCCGAGCGAGGTGGCACCTCCGGCGCTCGGGAGCTGCGCGTGGATCGGTCAACACACCGTGATCCTGCCGGGCTCGATACGCGAGAACATCCGCCTCGGTCGCTCAGAGGTCGACAACGCCGACATCGCGCGGGCCGTCACCGCCGCGGGCCTCACCGACGTGGTCGCGCGGCTTCCTCTCGGCCTCGAGACGCAACTCGGCGAAGGCGCGTGGGGCCTCTCGACGGGAGAGGCCCGTCGCGTCGCGATCGCGCGCGCGTTCCTGAGCCCTGCCGACCTGTGGGTGCTCGACGAGCCGACCGCGCACCTCGACGCGACCTCCGAGGCGCGCGTGATCGACGCCTTGCGCACCGCGACGTACGGCCGAACCGTGGTGGTCGCGACCCACTCGGCGGCGATCGCCGGCATCGCCGACACGCTCTGGACGATCCGCGACGGCACCGTGCGCGCCGTTCGTGAGGCGGCGCTGACATGAGGCGCTCGTCAGTGGTCCTGGCGGGAGGTCTCGTCCTCGCCGTGTTGACCGAGGTCTGCACCGTGGGCCTGCTCGGACTGTCGGGATGGTTCATCGCGAGCTCGGCGGTCGCCGGCGCGAGCCTGTACAGCACGTTCTCGTACTTCGCCCCGAGCGCCGGCGTGCGCGCGTTCGCGGTCGGCAGGATCGGCTTCGGCTATGGCGATCGGGTCGCCCTCCACTCCGCCGCGCTCGACCGCGTTGCCACTGGGCGCGTTCGCTTCTACGACGGCGCCGCCGCGTCCGGGAGCCATGCGATGTGGTCGGGCCACTCGCTGGAGCGCGTGATCGCCGACGCCGACACCAGCGGCATGGGAGTGGTCAACGCGACGGCACCGATGGCTGTGGCCGCTGCCGTCATGCCACTCGGCTTCGTGGTGATCGCCCTGGCCGGCTACCCGGCCACCGCGCTCGTCGTCACGATCGCAGCCGCGGTCTCGGGTGCACTCGCGTTCGCGTCCGCCCGCAGGACCGACGACCTCAGCCCAGTGCGCACCGCGCTGCGGACGGAGCTCGTCACCGCCGTCGACGCGTGGCCCGAGATGGCTTCGCTCGGTACGGCCGATGAACTGGCGCGGCGAACCGTCGAGCGCCTCGACACGTTCGAGGACCAGCGGTGGCGCGACACGCGCCGCCATTCCACGACTGCGGCCGCCGCGCGCGCCATGAGCGCGGTTGCGCTCGTCTTCGCCGTCGCGCTGAGCGCGCGAGAAGGAGCCGACGTCCCGACGCTCGTCCTGATCGCTCTCCTCACCGCGGGAATCATGGGGAGCGCCGAACGTCTGGTCGCCGCCGCGCACGATCGCGTCGCGGCGCGCGATGCCGATGCGCGCCTCGGCTCGGTCGACCCGGACTCTGGTCACGACCCACCGGCGGTTGCCGCGACCTTCGACGGGATCCGCCTCACCGTCTCGGACTACAGCCTTCCGGCGACGGCACTGCGTGGCGGCCGAATCGTGTCCTTCACCGCCGAGACGGGTGACACGGTCGTGGTCACCGGTGTCTCCGGCAGCGGGAAGACCACGCTGGTGAGTGCCATCGCGTCAGCGTTGCGAGCGTCCACCGCGGCCGTCGTGACGACGGTGCTCGCCGACGACTACGTGTTCACCGGATCGATCGCGTCGAACATCCGACTGGCCGACCCGGCCGCGACCGGCGCCGACGTCTGGGAGCTCCTCGACGCGATGTTGCTCGACCGCGGCATCGGTGGCAGCACGCTCGAACCGAACACATCGGTGGGTGTCGGCGGCCGCGAGCTCTCCGGCGGGGAACGGCGGCGACTGGGGATGGCGAGGGCGCTCGCAACGAACCCCGCCGTACTGCTCATCGACGAACCGACCACCGGGCTCGATGCCGAAACCGCCGACCATGTGCTCGGCGCGATACGCCGACGTCTTCCGCGCGCGGTCGTCGTCTACGCGATGCACGAGCTGCCTACGGCACCGCACTCGCTCGGTCCGGTCATCTGGCCCATCTCACTCGACGCCGTCGGACCCACGCTCGAGTGACGTGGGTGTGGAAGTACGCGCTCGCGTGAGGTCTTGCTGAGCGGTTCGTCGCACGATGCGATGAGGAAGCGCCCGGCATCCATCTCGCGACGCCGGAACTCGAGCCGTTCGGAGAACTCACATGCAGCAGTACACCCTTCCTGATCTGCCCTACGACTACGGCGCACTCGAGCCGTACTACTCGGGCGAGATGCTCGAGCTCCATCACGACAAGCACCATGCCGCCTACGTGGCCGGCGCGAACGCGACGCTCGCAACGATGGAAGCCGCACGCGGCGACGGCGACTACGCGTCCATCGTCGGTCTCGAGCGGACGCTGGCGTTCAACCTCTCCGGCCACAGCCTCCACTCGATCCTGTGGACGAACCTCTCACCCGACGGCGGCGACAAGCCGGAAGGTGATCTCAGCGCGGCCATCGACGACAACTTCGGCTCGTTCGACGCGTTCCGCTCGCACATGACCCACGCGACGGTCGCCGTGCAGGGCTCCGGTTGGGGTGCGCTGACGTGGGAACCGCTCGGTGGGCGACTGATCATCGAGCAGATCTACGACCACCAGGCGAACGTCGCCCAGGGCGCCGAACCGCTGTTGGTCGTCGACGCGTGGGAACACGCGTACTACCTCCAGTACCGGAACGACCGCGCGCACTACGTGGACACGATCTGGAACGTCATCAACTGGTCCGACGTGGCCAATCGCTTCGCACACGTGTGTCACGGCCACTGACGACCATGCGGCCCGCATCCCAGTTCGTCGACGAGGTGCGAGACGTGGTCGTGCCGCACCGCGCCGGTCGGTACGGTCCGCTCCCGCCGCTGCTGCTCGGCCTGACCGTCGTCACCGGTCTGGTCGATGCATTCAGCTACCTGCTCCTTGGTCACGTCTTCGTCGCGAACATGACCGGCAACGTGGTGTTCCTCGGATTCGCGATCGCAGGGGCGCCGGGGTTCTCGATCGCGGCGTCGCTCGTCGCGCTGGGTTCGTTCATGGTCGGCGCGCTCTTCGGTGGGAAGGTCGCTTCCCGGCTCGGTCAGCATCGGGGACACTTGCTCACCGCCGCGACCTCGCTCCAGGTGCTCCTGCTCGGCGCGTCGGTCGTCGTCGCCGCAGCCAGTGGTGACCCGGTGACCGGCGCCGCTCGATACACGTTGATCGTCGTGCTCGGCACGTCGATGGGGGTCCAGAACGCCGCCGCGCGCAAGCTCGCCGTGCCCGACCTCACGACCACTGTGCTCACGCTGACGATCACCGGGGTGGCGGCCGACAGCGCGATCGCTGGCGGGAAGGGGTCGGCGGCGGGCCGCCGACTCGTGGCAGTCACCGCGATGTTCCTCGGGGCACTCGCGGGCGCGGCGCTCGTCCTGCACGTACACATCGTGGGCCCGCTCGCACTCGCGCTGATCATCACCGCAGTCGTCGCGCTCGTCAGTTGGCGGGCCAGTGCGACCGATCCGAGCTGGGTGCACCCCAGCTAGATCCCGTCCAGGAAGCAGCGGGCAATGATCCCTCGTCAGAGCCGCATCGTTGCTACGAGGTTTTGCACCACGACGCCCAGGACCGCGATCAGCGTCTCCCCCTGCGCGTTCCCTGTGGGCGATACGGGACTCGAACCCATGACCTCTGCCGTGTGAAGGCAGCGCTCTAACCAACTGAGCCAATCGCCCGGGACCAGCGAGGATAGCGAACGTCCTCCCGGGTAGCCTCCCCGAACGGCAAGGGGGCGACAGTGAGCGACGAACACGATGGGCTCGAGTCCGGGCCGGACTCAGACGGTCTGGGGATGCCCCTGGTCGAGGCGATGGAGACGCAGCGCGCGGTCCGCCGGCTCCTGCCCGACCCCGTCGACGACGACACGCTCCTCCGCGTCCTCGAGCTCGCGACCAAAGCGCCCACCGGCAGCAACCTGCAGAGCTGGGAGTTCGTGGCCGTGCGCGACCCCGACGTGAAGCACCAGCTCGCCCGCCTCAACCGTCAGGCCTGGTCGATCTACCGCCGGCTCGGCCAGCGCAAGGCCAGGGGTCACGAGCCCACCCTGAAGATCATCGAGGCGGTCCAGTGGCAGGCCGACCACTTCGAAGAGGTCCCCGTCGTCATCGTGGCGTGCCTCCACGGCCGCTCCCCCGTCTTCGGGCCCCCGGTCCTTGCCTCGAGCTGGTACGGCTCGGCCTATCCAGCGGTGCAGAATCTTTTGCTGGCGGCTCGGGCCGTCGGCCTCGGCGCCACCCTCACGACCCTTCCGCTCTGGTCGACCACCCTCGCCCGCCGTACCCTCGGCCTGCCGTCGAACGTCACCCCGGTGGCCGTGGTCCCCATGGGCTGGCCCAAGGGGCGATACGGCCCGACCACCCGCAAACCGGTCGCCGACGTTGTTCATCTGGACCGTTACGGGAATCGGCCCTTCCGGTAAGATGTTGCTCCCAGAACTGCAGCCGCCGGGGGCTCCGGCTGCGGCAGCACACGGTCCCAGTTCGCTGTCTTGCAAGGC
>DASXXX010000159.1:0-61755 GCA_036502765.1 Acidimicrobiia bacterium
CCGGCCATGCGGTGTTCTCCTCAGTCGGAAAAGACGCCGAAGTAGAACACGTTCTCGCGCGGCGTCGCAAGGCAACCAGAGGCTCCGGAGCCCGCCGCTACTTGCGGAGCACCGCCTGGGTCCGGGTGGTCTTGGCCACGAGGCGGTCCTGCTCGTCGCGCATCTCGGTCTCGACAACGATCGTCGTCCCGCCCGCGTGCAGCACCCTCGACGTGGCCCGGATCGTGCCCGAGCGCACCGCGCGCAGCCGGTTGGTCTTCGACTCGATCGTCGCGGTGGCCGTGGCGCCTTCGGGGAGGTTCGCGAAGGCGCAGTAGGCGCCGGCGGAGTCCGCGAGCGCCATCACCGCTCCCCCGTGGAGGATCCCACCCGACGTCAGCCGGTCCGGCGCCCAAGTCGACCTCCAGGACGACGGCTCCAGGGTCACCGCCCGCACGCCGTACGTCGCGCACAACGGCATCGCGGCACGAAGGAACGCGGTCGCGTCGTCGACCACGCCGCCGAGGCTACGAGGCGCCCGGGCGCCATTTCACCCGTCCGGGTGAGCGCCCCGGAGCGAACCTGTGGGTGTCCGCGGTGGCTCTGGGTGCTCTTCTTCGCGGATCGTCGCCCGGAGCTGCCGCGACCTCTGGTGGCCGCAGGTGCGCCGCGGCAGGATGCACCGATGACCGACGCCCACTCCGAAGGTCGACCGCCGCACGAGCGCGACACGCGCCGCACCGTTCGCACCGTGCTCGGCGTGGTGCTCCTCGTCATCGTGGTCGCGCTCGTCGTCGACAACCGCGACGACGTCCGGATCGGCTACGTCTTCGGCGACGTCCGCATCCCCCTGGCACTCGTCATCGTGCTGAGCCTGCTCGTGGGCGTCGCGGTCGGCTGGCTCTTCGGCCGTCGCGGACGCCGCGACGAGTAGCAGGCGAGCTCAGCCCACGACGCGGTAGTGGAGGTGCACCACACCGTTGCCGAAGCGACGCTCGTCGACCAGGTCGAGGTCAGTGCGGACGCCGTCCGGCAGCGCCGGGTTCCCACCGCCGATCAGCACCGGGTTGAGGAACAGGTTGATCTCGTCGACCAGGCCCGCGCGCAGCGCCTCGGCCGCCAGGTGCGCGCCGCCGACGCTGATGTCGGCCTCGGCCGACGCCTTCATCGCCCGGACCGCGGCGGGGTCGAGCTCACGCTCGACGCGGGTCCGGCTCGTCGCCGGGGCGGTCAACGTCCTCGAGTACACGATCTTCTCGGCGGCCTGCCAGATCGCGGCGTAGTCGCTCGAGACCGCCGAGAGCCCGGGCGGGGGCGCCTCCCAGTACTGCATGGTCTCGTACAGCTTGCGGCCGCACAGGTAGGTCCCGATCGGTCGTTCGAGGTCGTTGACGTAGGCGTGCACCTCGTCGTCGGGCGCGGCCCACTGGAAGTTCCCGTGCTCGTCCGCGACGTAGAGGTCGAGCGACGTGATGGCGGAGTAGATCAGTCGGGCCATCGGTGCAGTCTGCCTGCTCCGGAACGCGCATGACCGCGTCACGGCCGGTTTCGGTACGGCATCGCTTCGCCATGACGACGCGATCCCGAACCGAAACGAGTCGGCGGGGGCTCCGAGCGGCTACGAGCCGAGGCGGGGGCCGGCCTGGAACGTCACCGGCATGTGCTTGATGCCGTTGATGAAGTTGGAGCGCAGGCGGGAGACGTCGCCGGTGAGCTCCAGGCCCTGGAGCCGGCTGAGCACCTGGACGTAGAGCTTGTTGATCTCCGAGCGGGCCAGGTTGGCACCCAGGCAGAAGTGCGGGCCGCGGCCGCCGAACGCGATGTGCTCGTTCGGGCTGCGATCGATGCGGAACTCGTCGGGCGAGTCGAAGTGCGACTCGTCGCGGTTGGCGCTGATGTACCAGAGGACCACCGCGTCGCCCTGCTTGATGTCCTTGCCCCCGAGCGTCGTATCGGCGGTCGCGGTACGGCGGAAGTACATGACCGGCGCGCAGTAGCGCAGCATCTCCTCGGTGGCCGTCTCCATGAGCGACGGGTCCGCCTGGAGCCGGGCCAGCTGGTCCGGGTGGCGGAACAGCGCGTCCATCCCGTTCGCGGTCAGGTTCCGGGTCGTCTCGTTCCCCGCCACCGCCAGCAGCAGGAAGAAGAGGTCGATCTCGAGCTCCGAGAGGACGTCGCCCTCGATCTCGGCCTGCGTCAACGAGGAGAGGATGTCCTCGCGCGGGTTGGCCCGGCGCTCGTCGACGAGCGCATGGCTGTACGCGAACAGCTCGGTCATCGCGTTCTCGGCGTCACCCTCCTCCTGCGCGAACTCGGGGTCCTCGCTGCCGATCATGCGGTTCGACCAGTCGAAGATCAGCTTCCGGTCCTGCTTCGGGACGCCCATCATCTCGGCGATCACCTGCAGCGGCAGCTCGGCCGCGAGGTCGGTGACGAAGTCGCACTCGCCCCGCTCGATCACGTTGTCGACGATCTCGGTCGCGGTCCGGTCGATGTACTCCTCGAGCGCGCGGATGTTGCGCGGCGTGAACGCTCGGCTGACGAGGAGCCGGTACCGCGTGTGACGGGGCGGGTCCATCATCAGCATCAGCATGTTCTGCTGCGCGAGCATCTCCTCTTCCATCTCGAACATGAAGACGCCGCCGCGCTCGTTCGAGAAGAGCTGGCCGTCGCGGCTCGCGGCGACGACGTCGTCGTAGCCGGTGACCGACCAGTAGCTGTGACCTTCGGGGTGCGCGGTGAGGTGGACCGGGTCGGTGCGGCGCCAGTGGGCGAAGGTCTCGTGGGGCACGCCCCGGACGAAGACGTCCGGATCGTTGAGGTCGGCCAGCGCGGCCGGGCTCTCGATGCTCATCGTCGGTCTCCTCCGCAGTCCGTCGGGACGCCGTCCGGCGCCCCTGTGAGAATCTATTCTAGAATACGTTCTCACCCACCGTCGGGCCCGATTCTGCCAGAGTCTGTGCGACCGACGTCACTTCGAGCAGGGAGCACCAGTGAGGGAGCACACCCGGTGAGTCGGACGCTGCTGATCCCGACGGTCCTGACCGACGAGCAGGCGGGCCGCCGGGACCTGGTCGTCGCCGCCGCGACCGAGCTGGCCGAGACCGGCGGCTACGACGCGGTCGTGATGAAGGAGGTCGCGGACCGCAGCGGCGTCGCCCTGGCCACGATCTACCGCTGGTTCGCCTCCAAGGACCATCTGCTCACCGAGGTCCTGCTGGTCTGGGGCGCCCAGCTCTCCGAGTCCCTCAACGCGGACCCGCCCCGGGAGGGTGACGCGGCGGACCGGGTCGCCGCCGCGCTCGGCCGGGTCATCGACGTCGCCGGCTCGCGCCTGCTCCTCGCCTCGGCCGTCGTCGAGGCGGTCCTCTCCGTCGAGCGCGGACCGCTCGACGCGCAAGGTGACTTCCACCGCCTGATGACGAGCTGGATCGACGCCGCGCTCGGCGAGGACGAGGTGGCCGAGCGCGAAGCGGTCACCGAGGTGCTCGAGCACGTCTGCTTCTCGACGATCATCGGCTTCGCGAGCGGCCGCCAGGGCGCGGACTACGCGAAGGACCAGCTCGCCAGCGCCGCGCGCCTGCTCCTGCGCTGAAGATCTCCGGAGCGCGATCGACCGGCGAGCGGCGACGGTTGTTGCTCCGCCGCTCGCGGGCTAGCTCTCGGGGGTGAAGGTGACCGGGAGGTGCTTGATCCCGGCGATGAGGGTCGACCGGAGCCGCTCGGGCTCGCCGGCGAGCTGCATGTCCGGCAGGCGCGTGAGGATCTCCTCGAACATCACCCGGATCTCCATTTTCGCCAGGCTCGCGCCGAGGCAGAAGTGGGGGCCGCGGCCACCGAACGCGAGGTGCTCATTCGGGGTGCGCCCGACGTCGAAGCGCTGGGGGTCGTCGAAGACCTCCTCGTCGCGGTTCGCCGCGCCGTACCAGATCGTCACCTTGTCCCCCGCCGCGATCGGCACCCCGCGCAGCTCGGTGTCCGCCGTCGCGGTGCGCCGGAAGTACTGCACCGGGCTGACGTAGCGCAGCATCTCGTCGACGGCGGTCGGCAGCAGCCCGTCCAGGTCCGCGGCCAGCCGCGCCTGCTGGTCCGGGTTCTCCATGAGCGCGAGCATCCCGCCACTGATCAGGTTCCGGGTCGTCTCGTTCCCCGCGACCGAGAGCAGGAGCACGAAGACGTTGAACTCGATGTCCGAGAGCTTCTCGCCGTCGAGCTCGGCGGTCACCAGCGTGGTGACGATGTCGTCCATGGGGCGCGCCCGGCGGTCGTCGGCCAGGCTCTGCGCGTACGCGTAGAGCTCCATCGACGCCTGCATCGGCGCGTCCGCGCCGAGCCCCGCGTACTCCGGGTCGTTGGCCCCGATGAGCCGGTTGGACCACTCGAAGACCTTGTGGCGGTCCTCGTACGGGATGCCGAGCAGCTCCGCGATCACCACGAGCGGCAGCTCCGCGGCCAGGTTGGGCACGAAGTCCACGACGTCGTCGCGCGCCGCCACCCGGTCGACGATCGTGCGGGCTGCCTCGCGGATGTGCGGCTCCATGCCCTTGATGACCTTGGGGGTGAAGCCGCGCGCCACGAGGTTTCGGAGGCGCGTGTGCTGCGGCGGGTCCTGGTTGAGCATCATCAGCTCGGTGCCGTCGCCCTGGTCGTCGAGCAGCGCCCCGCCGCGCGCCGAGGAGAAGGTCTTCGCGTCGCGCTCGATGCCGATGACGTCCTGGTACTTCGTGCACACCCAGAAGCCCGGTGCGTACGCGTCGCTCTCGTGCCAGTACACCGGCTGCTCGTTGCGCAACCGGGTGAAGAGCTCGTGCGGGACCCCGCGGGCGAGCGTGTCCGGGTCGGCGAGATCGATGTCCGCGATGTGCGCCACTGCATCCCCCAGGGAAGAAGTAGAACAGGTTCTATCCTGAGGCCGAGGGTAGTCGATGCATCGTCGATTCGACGCGCGACGCGACCCTCCCGCAGCATGACCGCACCCGCCCGACGGATCTGGAGTCCCCGTGCCCGAGACCCTGCCGATGACCACCAAGCACTGCACCGTCGAGCGCGACGGCAACGTCGTGATCCTCACGATGAACCGTCCCGAGGCGCGCAACGCGTTGAGCCCGGACATGCTGGTCGGACTGGCCGACGGCTACACGTACGTGGACGAGACGCCGGAGGTCCGCTGCGCGATCCTCACCGGCGCCGGCGGCCACTTCTCCTCCGGCGCGGATCTGAAGGCGATGGGCACGCCGTCCGAGAGCGAGCACGTGCGCAACCGGATGGCCGAGGAGCAGAACCTCCACTGGAAGGGCCTGCTGCGCGACTACCGGCTGTCGAAGCCGCTCATCGCCGCGGTCGAGGGCTACGCGGTCGCGGGCGGCACGGAGATGCTGCAGGGCACCGACATCCGCGTCGCGGGCGAAGGCGCGATCTTCGGCGTGTGGGAGGGCAAGCGCGGCCTGTTCCCACTCGGTGGCTCCGCGATCCGCCTCCCCCGCCAGATCCCGTACACGATCGCGATGGACATCCTGCTCAGCTCCAAGCCGGTCAGCGCACTCGAGGCCAAGGAGATCGGGCTCATCGGCCGGGTCGTGCCCGACGGCACCGCGCTCGACGCCGCGCTCGCGGTCGCCCGCCAGGTCGCCGCGTGCGGGCCACTGTCCACACAGGCGATCCTGCGCGCGTGGCGCGAGACGGAGTACCTGACCGAGGCCGAGGCGATGCCGATCCAGGACGCGATCGGCTGGGAGGTCTTCGCCTCCGAGGACGCCCAGGAAGGCCCGCGCGCGTTCGCCGAGAAGCGCGCGCCCGAGTTCAAGGGCAAGTAGTGACCGAGTCGCATCCGTTCGTGTCGGACGAGCGCTCGCGGCTCGCGGAGGCGGTGCGCCACGTCATCGACGCGGTGCTCACCGTCGAGGACGCGACCGAGGAGCAGCTCGGCACTGCCGCCGACATGGCCGAGGCCATCGCCCGCCACCTCGGCCGCGAGCCGCGCGCCGAGGACCCGGGCCGCGGTGGTCCGACGCCGCGCGCGCGCGGCGTGCGCGGGCACGACGTGCGGGACCACGACGACTACCTCCCGCGCTCCCCGCTGGTGGGCGAGGTCTCCCCGCTCGCGCCGCCGGTCGAGTGGGAGTACCTCGACGGGCGGATCATCGGGCACGGCACGTACCACGCGGCGTACGAGGGGCCGCCCGGCTACGTGCACGGCGGTTGGGTCGCGCTGACGTTCGACGAGATCCTCGGGATGGCGAACATCGCGAGCGGCCACCCCGGCATGACCGGCACGCTGAAGATCCGCTACCTGCGGCCCACGCCCCTTCACCGCCGGGTCGACCTCGAGGGCTGGACCGAGCGGGTGGAGGGTCGGCGGATCGTCGCCAAGGGCCGCATGACGGTCGACGGCGAGGTCACTGCGGAGGCCGAAGGGCTGTTCGTGACGCTCGATCCCGACCGGGCCGCCCGGTACTTCGGCGCGGCGACGGCCGAGGCCGCGCCGCCCGGGGACGCGCCGCCCGATCTTTGAGGCACGATGGGGGCATGCGACGGGTCGCAGTGATCGGCTCGGGGGGTGCAGGCAAGTCCACGTTGTCCCGGCAGATCGGTGCGATCGCCGACCTGCCGGTGATCCACCTCGACCACCACTACTGGTCGCCCGGCTGGGTCGCGACCCCGGACCCGGAGTGGGCCGTCATCCAGCGCGAGCTCCTCGCCGCGGACCGCTGGGTCGTCGACGGGAACTACGGCGGGACGCTCGAGCTGCGCGCCGAGCTCGCGGACACGATCGTGTTCCTGGACCTGCCCCGCCGGGTCTGCCTGTCCCGCGCGCTGCGCCGGGTCCGCTCGCCGCGACTGCAGGCACCGGGCTGCCCGCAGCGCGTCGACCTCGCGTTCCTGCGCTGGATCTGGGCGTTCCCGAACCGGACCCGGCCGCGCCTGCTCGCGGTCCTCGACACCTACGCCGCGGCCATCGACGTGGTCCATCTCGCGTCGAACGCGGACGTCCGGGAGTACCTCGACCTGCTCCGGCGCCCGGTGCCTCGGGACCGCGCCGACGATTTGGAAGGATGGCGCCCGTGAAGCGGATCGGACTCGTGCTCGGCGCCGGCGGCCTGACCGGCCAGGCCTTCCACGCCGGGGTCCTGTCCGCCCTGGCGAACGGGACCGGCTGGGACGCGCGCACCGCCGCCGTGATCGTCGGCACGTCGGCCGGTGCGGGCGTCGGCGCGTACCTCCGGACCGGGCTCAGCGCGCCCGACCTCGCCGCCCTGCTCGCCACCGAGCCCCTCACCGACGCGGGCGCGGAGCTCGTCGGCCGACTCGGCCCCTCGGGCGACTGGACCACGCCGATCGGTCCCCGCAGCTGGCCCAAGCCCCCACATCCCCGGCTCATCGCGCGCGCGATCAGGCGCCCGCACGAGATCCGGCCCGAAGCCGTCCTCGGCGTCACCTTCCCCGCCGGGCGCGTCCCGACCGAGAGCTGGGCCGGCGCGCTCCGGGCGCTCACCGGCCCGTCCTGGCCGGCCGATCCACTCTGGATCTGCGCCGTGCGCATGGACGACGCACGCCGCGTCGTGCTCGGTCGCCCGGGCGCACCGGAGACCGACGTCGCGACCGCGGTCGCGGCGTCCGCCGCGGTCCCCGGCTACTTCCAGCCGGTCGAGATCGACGGCGAGCTCTACGTCGACGGGGGCGTGCACTCGCCGACGAACGCCGACGTCGTCGCGCGCGAGGACCTGGACCTCGTGCTGGTCTCGTCGCCGATGTCGACGTCGCGCAACGCGCCACTCCTGACCCGTAGCCAGCCCGTGCGTCGGCACTTCCGGCTCCGCCTCCTGCAGGAGGTCCGGCGGCTCCGCCGGCGCGGCATCCCGGTCGTCGTGTTCCAGCCGAGCAGCGAGGACCAGGAGGCGATGGGGGGCGAGGCGATGGACCCCGAGCGCAACGCGCGCGTGGTCCGGTCGGCGGTCGCGACCACGCGCCGCCGCCTCGAGCACGGCCGCCACGCCGACCAGATGGCCATGCTCGCCGCGTGACCCTGAGACGCGCAGGCGCGCCCGTGGATCGAGAAGGCGCCCGGGGCGCCCGCGTTGCCGACGAGCTCGGTCGACCTAGCTGTTGTGCCCTGCCAGGTTGCTGACTCGGCTGGCGGGTGTGCCTCCGATGGCGGTGTGGTGTCGGTGATGGTTGTAGCGGTGCAGGAACCGGTCAAGCCCGCGGGCGCGGCTGGCTTCTGAACGCCAGAGTCGGGCGTAGGCCCATTCGTCGGCGAGGGTCCGGTTGAACCGTTCGACCTTGCCGTTCGTGGCCGGGTGATACGGCTTGGTGCGCGTGTGCGCGATGCCGAGCTCGAGACACGCGTGGGCCCAGTCGTGGGACTTGTAACCGTTGCCGTTGTCAGTGAGGACCCGTTCGATCGCGATGCCCTGATCCGCGAACCACGCGACCGCTCGGCCGAGGAACGCGACGCAGTTGGTCGTGTTCTCGGTGCCGGCGAACTCGCTGTACGCGAGTCGTGAGTACGCGTCGATCGCCGTGTGAATGTGGGTGTATCCCGAACCTTGCCGCCGTCGTGTCTCGGTGGACCGACCGAGCTTGCGGTGGCCGCCACCATCCGGGACCCGGCCGAGTTTCTTGACGTCGATGTGGACCAGCTCGCCACAAGCACTCGTCTCGATCCGCCGGATCACCCGCCCGGTCGGCCGGTCCATCCACCGCAACCGGTTCACGCCGTGACGGACCAACACCCGATGCACCGTCGAGGCCGGCACGCCCACGATCCCAGCCAGGCGAGCAGGGCCCAGCCTGCGGGACTGACGCAACGCGACGATCCGGCGCTCCACCCGCGCTGGAGTCTGATGCGGACACGAGACCGGCCGACTCGAACGATCCCTGAGTCCAGCAGTGCCTTCGTCCTGAAAGCGGCGCCACCACTTGTGCGCGCACTGCCGCGAGATGTTCATCGACTCAGCCGCCGCCGCGACCGTCCAACCATCCTCGATCCGAAGACACAACCGAAGACGACCCTCCGGCGTGAGTGGAGCGTTACCGTGCATCGAAGCCCTCCTGGGTGGGTGTGTTGCCGTCAAGCAGCTCCACACTCGCCCAGGGGGCACTTCACTCAGCGGATGTCAACAACGTCCCAAGGCACAACACCTAGCCCGCCCGGGTCAGCGCCGTCGTGCGCCGATCCGCGGGTGCCTTCGTCTCGTCCGGGTCGAGCCGGCGCACGTGCACGACCGCCTGGCGCATGAGCTCGTTCCCGGCCCGGGGTGCGATGCCGAGGAGGCTCGCGAACTCGGCGCGGTTGAACACGAGCAGGTCGGACGGCTCGGTCGCGACGATGGTCGCGGTGCGCGGGCCCAGGTCGAGCAGCGCGATCTCGCCGAACGCGGCGCCGGCGCCGAGCCGGTTGAGGGTCCGGCCCCGGCGGGTGACCGTGACCTCGCCGGCGACCAGGACGAAGAACTCGGCCCCCGGCGCGCCCTCACGGGTGAGCACCCGACCCGGGGCGACCCGGACCCGCGTCGACACGCGGTCGATCCGCCGCAGCTCCCGCTCGGAGCAGGTTGCGAACATCGGCAACGCCCGCAGGGTGTCGATCGGGCTCTTCGTCGTCGGCTTCACACTTCGCATCGGGATCCTCCCCGGTCGGCTTCTCGAAAAGATCCTGCGCCGATGCGCGGGCCACGTCTGCCGGGACCACGACCACCCGTGTGTCTCCGTCGGCACACAGCCCGCCGCGCCCACGCCTCCGTCCGGCGTGGCGCGAAACCGGCCAGAATGCAGCCGGTGACCCTCGCCGACCTCGGTTTCGACCCCGAGCAGCTCATCCGCCACGTGGGGCTGATCGGCCTCTTCCTCATCGTCTTCGCCGAGTCGGGCATCCTCATCGGCTTCTTCCTGCCCGGGGACTCGCTGCTCTTCACCGCCGGGCTCCTCGTCGCGACCGCGGTCATGGCGACGCCGCTGCCGCTCGTGATCCTCGGTTGTGCGGTCGCCGCGATCGTCGGCGACCAGGTCGGGTACGCGTTCGGCCACCGGTACGGGCCGGGCCTCTTCACCCGCCCCGACTCACGCCTCCTCAAGCAGGAGCAGCTCGCCCGCGCGGAGGACTTCTTCGAGCGGCACGGCGCGAAGACCGTCGTGCTCGCACGGTTCGTGCCGTTCGTGCGGACGTTCGCCCCGATCGTCGCCGGCGCGTCGACGATGCACTACCGGAAGTTCACGATCTACAACATCGTCGGCGGCACGCTGTGGGTCGCCACCGTCACCACTCTCGGGTGGGCGCTCGGCACCCGGTTCCCGGGCATCGCCGACTACCTGGACGTCGCGATCCTCGTCATCGTCGGCTCCTCCATCGTGCTGATCGTCGCCGAGTACCTCCGCCGCCGGGCGCACCGGGCCTCGTAGTCGCTTCCTCACCCGCCCGGGTCGTGACTCGACCGGCGCGCGATGCGTACGGTGCTCCCATGGCGGACCGGAGCCGGAAGGCGCGCGTCGACGACGTGCACGAGCTCGCGATGGGGATGCCGCACGTCACCGTCGAGCACGGCACGGGCGACAACCCCGTGTACCAGGTCGGCCGGAAGTCGTTCGTGTTCTTCCGCAATCCGCGACCGGACGCGGCCGACCCCACGACCGGCGAGCGCTACCAGGACGTCATCGTGTTCTGGGTCCCGTCGGAGCTCGACAAGGAGTCGCTGGTGCAGGACGAGACGTCGCCGTTCTTCACCACGCCGCACTTCGACGGCCATCCGTCGGTCCTGCTGCGCGCGAGCCGCATCGGCGAGGTCACACGTCAGGAGCTGGCCGAGCTGATCCAGGACGCGTGGCTCTCACAGGCGTCGGCGACGCGGGCGAACGCGTGGCTCCGCGAGCACCCGACGGACTGAGCCGGACGCGGCCGGTCAGTCGGCGCCGTGCGACGGGCTGTGCGCGGTCATGCCGCCGTCGACCCGCAGGGTCTCACCGGTGACGAACGCGCCGTCGTCGGAAGCGAGGTAGGCGACGGCGGCCGCGATCTCCTCGGGGTAGCCGAGGCGGCCCACCAGGTGGCTCGTCGTGTAGCGGCGGAGCCGGTCCCCCATCGGTCCGCCGAGGGCCTCCTGGGTCGCCTGATCCACGACGACGCCCGGCGCGACCGCGTTGCAGCGGACGCCGCGGTCACCGTAGGCAGTGGCGACGTAGCGGGTGAGGGCGACGAGGCCGGCCTTGGACGTCCCATAGGCCGCGAGCGACTTCGACCCGTAGAACGCCGCGGCCGAAGCGGTGTTCACGATCGCGCCGCCACCGCGCTCGAGCATCGCCGGGATGGCGAAGCGGCAGCCGAGCATCGGGCCGGTGAGGTTGACGTCGATCACCCGGTTCCAGGTATCGAGGTCCATCGTGACCACATCCTGGTCCCTGCCGTTGAGCGCGATCGCCGCGGCGTTGTTGTGCAGCACGTCGAGCCCGCCGTAGGCCGCAACCGTGTCCCGCACCATCGCCTCGACGGCGGCGGGATCCGTCACGTCGGTGGACTGCGCCCGCGCCGTGCCCCCGTCCCCTTCGATCTCGGCGACGACGCGGGCGGCCGCGTCGCCGCTCAGGTCGGCGACGGTGACCGACGCGCCCTCGGTCGCGAGCAGCCGCGCGGTGGCGCGACCGATGTTCCCGCCACCGCCGGTGACGATCGCGACCCGGCCGGTGAAACGTCCCGCGGCACTCATCTCCGTACGTCCATGTCGGCCCCCGGACTCGAACGAGGAGCCGCACTCTACGGCTCCGCCGGGCGGGGCAGATGAGCGACCCGACGGGCGGCGATGATTCTCGTGGGTGCCGCCGGTCTCTCCTGCAGTACCCGACGAGCATGAGGAGCGACCCGTGCGCATCGTGATCAGCGAGTTCATGAGCCTGGACGGCGTCGTGCAGGCACCGGGCGGCGTGGACGAGGACCGCGACGGCGGCTTCACCCACGGCGGCTGGTCGCACCCGTTCTTCGACCCCGAGGTGATGGGCGGCTTCATCGGCGAGGAGATGGCGAGGACCGAGGCGCTGCTGTTCGGACGCCGGACCTGGCAGACCATGGCCGCGGCCTGGCCCGAGCGGGCCGGCGACGAGTTCGCAGACCAGATGAACGCGATCGCGAAGTACGTCGTGACCAGCACCCTGACCGATGCCGACCTGACCTGGGACAACACCACGCGCATCCCCGGCGCCGAGGCGCTGGCGCGCATCCGGGCGCTCCGCGAGCGTGACGGCGGCGACCTCTCGATGATGGGGAGCCCGACCCTGGCGCGCACGCTCCTGCAGGACGGCCTGGTCGACGAGCTCCGGCTCATGATCGAGCCGGTGACCCTCGGCGGCGGGAAGACGCTGTTCCCCGAGGACGGGATGCAGCGCACGCTCGAGCTGGTCGCCGCGGTCACGACCGGCACCGGGGTGCAGGTGTGCACCTACCGACCGGCCGGCCGGTAGCTCTCCTCGGCTACGCGTCCGGCCGGAAGGCCGATGCCGCCGCGTAGCCGTCGGTCGTGACGCGGCGGTGCCCGATGAGCCAGCGGTCCTCGACGGGCACGAACCGGTCGCGGTACCGGCCCCAGTGGTCGGCGCCGATGTCGGTGATCACGAGGAAGTAGCTCGACACGTCGATGCCCGACGGGGTCACGGACCTGAAGTGCGTGCCCGAGATGTGGTGGTGCATGTGACCTGGATGACGGTCCATCGCCACCACCCTCGAGAGGCGCTCGATGATCGCGTCGCGCCCCGTGGACACGTCGTCCTCCTCGATCTGGAGCACGCCGTGGGGCGTGAAGGCGGCCGCGAGCTCGTCGAGCCGGCCGCGGTCGCCTCCGAAGGTGTACGACGAGATCGTGTGCCGCACCTGCTCGCGCGCGGCCAGCTCCCAGAGCTCCATGGCGTTCCTACGCGAACGCCGGGAGGACCCGGTCGGCGACGAGCTCGAGGGTCTCCCACGCGAGCTCGGGCGGGCACCCGCCGCACAGGGGGTGCAGCGCGAGCACGCCGTAGGTCCGCACGTAGTCGACGGCCTGCTCCGGAGTGAGGACGCGGTACGGCCCCTCCTCCGCTCGCAGCGAGTCGATCGAGACCGCGGTCGACTTGCTCGCGGCCGCGATGTCGCCCAGCCACGACGCGTACATCTGCGCGTCATGGAGCATGTAGGGACCGAGGCGCTCCCACGCGTGGTCGACGTCCTCCGCGACGAAGATCGAGGTCGCGCTTCCGGGCGCCGGTACGATGCAGAGACCGGGCTCGTGGCCGAGGCTCGCGCACTCGTCCAGGTACGTCTGCTCGAGCCCGTCGGACCAGGCCTGGGCGAAGAATGGCAGGCCGAAGCGTGCGGCGCGGCGTGCCGCGGCCCGAGTGCCGCCGCCGTACATGAGCGGCGGGCCACCGGGCGTCGCGGGGGCCGGCGTCACATGCACCGTGCGCCCGTCGTAGTCGAACTCCTCCCCCGACCACGCGCGACGCAGGACCGTCAGGCACTCCTCCATCCGGCGCCCGCGCCCGGCGAGCGTCCGGCCGAACATCGCGTACTCCTCGGGCCGGTACCCGAGGCCGGCGATGTGCATGACGCGCCCGTGGCTGATGACGTCGAGCACCGCCATGTCCTCCGCGAGGCGCACGGGGTCGTGCAGCGGCACGAGCAGCGCGGCGACCATGATCGGGACGGTCGTCGTCCGCGCCGCGACCGCCGCGGCGAGCACGAGCGGCGACGGCAGGTAGCCGTCCGTCGACGCGTGGTGCTCGGACAGCGCTACGGAGACGGCACCGTTGCGCTCGCCCCAGACCGACATCTCGATCGCGGCGTCGTACAGGTCCTGCGTCGATGCCGGTCCCTCGACGGGCGCGCGCATGTCGAAGCGGAGGAGGAACACGGCGGCATGGTACGAGAACCCGCCCCGGCGTGCGGGCGCTAGCCGTGGAACGCGTCGAGCGCGGAGAATCCCGCGTTGTAGCCGGGGATGAACGTCACTCCCGGTCCACCGTGGCAGCCGGTGCTGGAGAGGAAGAGGCCGTCGACGGGTATCGGCTGGTCGAGCCACCCGCGCGGGCCGGGCCGGAACGGGCCCATCAGGTCCGGATGCAGGAGGCCGTGGCAGAAGTCGCCCCCCGTGGCGCCGAACATCAGCTCGAACGTGTACGACGGGTATACGACCCGCCGATCGATGATCTCGGGAAAGTTCGGCGCCATCTGTGCGATGCGAGCGACCACGCGGTCGGCCATCACGTCGCCGAGCCGGTTCTGCTCCTCGCGCGACCCCACGATCGGGAAGTAGAAGGCGTACGCACTGGCCGCGTGCTTGCCCTCCGGTGCGAGCGACGGATCGAGAACGCTCGGGATCTGGAACCCGAACGACGGCGATTCCGGAACCTCGCCGCGGGCGCACCTCTCGAAGTCCCGTTGCATCTGCTCGGGCGAGCTGAACACGCCCATGTTCGCCCGGAGCACTCCGTCGTTGATGACCGCGTACTGGTCGACGAACTCGGGCAGCCCGTCGAGCGCGAAGTGGATCTGCACGTACGCGGCGCGGTGGTCGATTGCGTTGACCCGGTCGCGCAGCGCTTCGGGGACCACCTCGGGGTCCAGCAGCTTCGTGAAGGTGAGCGTCGGGTCCAGGTTGGAGACGACGATGGGCGCGCGGACGACCTCGCCGTCGACGAGCCGCACCCCGGACACCCGCCCGCCGTCGGTGAGGATCTCGTCGACCTTGGCGTGGAGCCGGACCTCGCCGCCGTCGGCTTCGAAGCGCTGCTGCACATGCGCGCACAGCGCACCGATCCCGCCCTTGACCTTGCGGATCATCTTGGTGCCGGGTGCCGTGAGCGCGAACGCGAGGCACATCGCGCTCCCGGGTGTGTACGGGCCGCGATAGGTCGAGTTCACCGACAGGAACGCGAGCATGCCGCGCAACATCGCGTGCCGCTCCCGGTCCGGGAGGTGGCGGTCGATGACGTCCATCACCGAGCCGAACATGGCCGTCCGGATCGCTTCGTGCTCCGTTTCGTTCGTCGCGCACGCGAACATCTCGTCGAGCGTCTTCGGGGGCCGGCGAACGTCCTTGCGGCCGATTGCGCGCGCCGGCGCCTCGCACCAGGCCGCGACCTCGGCCATGCCCATCACCGCGTCCATGCCGTTGGTCTCGATGAGGTGGTTCATCAGCATCTCGGGGTCGGAGTAGAAGAGCATCGGCGGAGTTCCCGGCTCACCGACGTTGACCGACATCACCTCGGACTCCAAGGTCGGGCATGCGCCGAGGTCGAGGGCGTCGAAGATCTCGTCGGGCACCGGGAACAGCACCGAGCCCGCGATCTCGAAGCGGTAGCCGCGCATCACCTCGGTGGTCGCCGCCATCCCGCCGACGTACTGGTTCTTCTCCACGATGAGCACACGCATGCCGTCGTGGGCCATCACCGCGCCCGCGGTCAGTCCGTTGTGCCCGGCGCCGATGACGATCGCGTCGTACTCCGCCATGACCTCTCCCCTCGACCCGGTCCGGTGCTGCGCGCCCTCGATGCTGCCCCGACGCCCGTCGCGGCGCCATTCCGCCGCGATCGCGGTCGCCGTCCGCACCGGGCCTACGCTGCGCCTCGTGGCGAAGGTCTCGTACGCGCAGCAGCTCACCAACCTCGCGGCGGCAGCACCCGACCGCCTCGCGATCACCTGCGGCGACGAGCATCTCACCCGATCCGAGCTCGACCGCGCAGCGAACCGGATGGCACGTGACCTCGCGGCTCGAGGCGTGGGGATCGGCGACATGGTGACGATCGCGCTTCCGAACTCGGTCGCGTGGTTCGTCGCGGTGGCGGCCTGCTGGAAGCTCGGTGCGGTGCCGCAACCGGTTTCGGCCCGGCTGCCCGCTCGGGAGCTCGAGGCGATCGCCGAGCTGGCCGACCCGAAGGTCGTCGTCGGCGTCGAGCCGGGCACCTTCACCGACCGCACGTGCCTCCCGGCGGGCTACACGTCGCCGGCCGATCTCGACGACGGCCCGTTGCCCGATGCGGTCTCGCCGGCCTGGAAGGCGCCCACGTCGGGCGGCTCGACCGGCCGGCCGAAGCTCATCGTGTCCGGCGACCCGGCCCTGGTCGACCCCGAGCTCCCGTCACCGCTGCTCTTCCGGCCCGACGGCGCGCTCGTCGTCCCGGGCCCGCTGTACCACAACGGTCCCATCGTCTGGTCCTGCGGCGCGTTGCTCCACGGCAACCACGTCGCCGTGCTCCCCCGCTTCGACGCGGAGGCGACGCTCGCCGCGATCGACGAGCACGGGGCGGACGTCGTCTACCTCGTGCCGACGATGATGAAGCGCATCCTGCGCCTGCCCGACGAGGTGCGCGCGCGGTACGACCTGTCGTCGTTGCGGTGGGTCTGGCATCTCGCGGAGCCGTGCCCGCCGTGGCTCAAGCAGGCGTGGATCGACTGGCTGGGACCCGATCGCATCATCGAGCTCTACGCCGGCACGGAGGGTCAGACCGCGACCGTCATCACCGGGCCCGAGTGGCTCGAGCACCGGGGGTCCGTGGGCCGCACCATCAGCGGCGAGATGGTCGTGCTCGACCCGGACGGCAACCGGCTCCCGCCCGGCGAGCAGGGCGAGATCTGGATGCGTTCGGAGCGGGAGACGCCCACCTACCGCTACATCGGGGCCGAGCCCCGGGTCCGGGAGGGCGGGTGGGAGTCGCTCGGCGACATGGGGTGGCTCGACGAGGACGGCTACCTCTACCTCGGCGACCGGATGCAGGACATGGTGCTGAGCGGCGGGGCCAACATCTACCCGGCCGAGGTCGAAGCGGTGCTCCAGGAGCACCCGGCGGTCGAGTCGGTGGTGGTGATCGGCCTGCCCGACGACGACCTGGGCAACCGACTCCACGCGATCGTGGAAGCCGACGCGAGCAGGGTCACCGACGACGACCTGCGCGCGTTCCTCGCGGACCGGATCGTCCGCTACAAGATCCCGCGCTCGTTCGAGTTCGTCGACGAGCCGCTGCGCGACGACGCGGGCAAGGTGCGCCGCGCCCAGCTCCGTGCCGAGCGCTTGCCCGCGTCTCGAGCCGACGTCTAGGCGTAGCCCATGATCGCCTTGGTCTCGAGGTACTCCTCGAAGCCGAGCGGCCCCCACTCACGGCCGTTGCCGGACTGCCGGTAGCCACCGAACGGGGCGTTGAAGTCGGGTCCGGCACCGTTCACGTGCACGTTGCCGCTGCGGATCCGGCGGGCCATCGCCTGCGCCCGGTCGGGACTCCCCGAGATGTATCCCGAGAGGCCGTAGACCGTGTCGTTGGCGATGCTCACCGCGTCGTCGTCGTTCTCGTAGCCGATCATCACGAGCACCGGACCGAAGATCTCCTCGCGGGCGATCGTCATGTCGTTCGACACGTGCGAGAACACGGTCGGCTGCACGTAGTACCCGGTGTCGAGCCCTTCGGGCTTGCCGGGGCCGCCGATCTCGACCTTGGCGCCCTCACCGATCCCCTTCTCGATCAGCTGCTGGATGCGGCCGTACTGCGTCGCCGAGACGACGGGCCCGATGGTCGTGCCCTCGGCGCGCGGGTCGCCGACCTTCACGTTCTTCGCAGCTTCGGCCGCGATCGCCGCGGCCTCGTCCATCCGGGCGGCCGGCACGAGCATCCGGGTCGGCGCGTTGCAGGACTGGCCGGAGTTGGTGCACATGCCGGCCATGTCCCGGGCGATGACCTCGGCGAAGTCGGCGTCGTCGAGGACGATGTTGGCCGACTTGCCGCCGAGCTCCTGCGCCACCCGCTTCACCGAAGGCGCGGAGTTGCGCGCGACCTCGATGCCGGCCCGGGTCGAGCCGGTGAACGACATCATGTCGACGTCCGGGTGCGCCGACAGCGGAGCCCCGACACTGACTCCGTCGCCGTTGACCAGGTTGAACACGCCGGCGGGCACGCCGGCCTCGTCGAGGATCTCCGCGAAGACGATCGCGTTCAGCGGCGCGACCTCGGACGGCTTCAGCACCATGGTGCAACCGGTCGCCAGCGCCGGCGCGACCTTGCAGGCGATCTGGTTGAGCGGCCAGTTCCAGGGCGTGATCATCCCGCACACGCCGATCGGCTCCCTCACGATGAGCGTGTTGCCCATCCGGCGCTCGAACTCGAAGTCGGCGAGCACGGCGCGGGCGGTTGCCAGGTGGCCGAGACCGGCCGCGGCCTGGGCGGCCTGCGCGAGCCAGAGCGGTGCACCGACCTCCTGGCTGATGATGTCGGCCAGCTCTTCCATGCGCCCGGCGTACACGCCGATGACGGCGTCGAGGAGGGCCAGGCGCTCCTCCTTGCTCGTCTGCGAGAAGGTGTCGAAGGCCGCCTTGGCCGCGGCCACCGCGGCGTCGACGTCGTCCGCGCCGCCCATCGCGATCGAGGCGATGGGCTCCTCGGTCGCCGGGTTGATCACGGCGAGCGTGTCGCTCGTGAGCGGCGCCACCCACTGGCCGTTGATGTAGAACTGCTGGACGTGGTCCATGGAGACTCCCTCTGTGACCCGGCAGGCGGGTCCTGGCTCGAGAACGCCGACACCGCCACGTTAGGTGAGGCCGGGTTCGCGTGCGATCCGCCCCACCCGCCGATCGTCAGAGGTCCCTGACCCGGTTCCTCAGGTAGTCGCGCATGCGCAGGTCCTCGTCGACCCCGAGGGCGTCCAGGAGCCGGAAGAGCTGCGTGAACCCGTCGGCCCCGAGCTGCTTCCGCAGCTCGTGCTCGATGCCGCGCACCGCCGCACCGTGCGCGACCAGGTAGGCCTCGGCCGTGGGCGTGAGGCTGACGACCTTCTCCCGACCGCTCCTGGGAGACGGATCGACGGACACGTAGCCGCGGTCGCGCAGGGTCCCGACGGCCTTGCCCGCGGCCTGGCGGGTGACGCCGAGCTCCCGACCGATCTGCGAGATCGTCCGCTCGGAGCCGCGGCACATCCGGAGGATGCGACCGTCGGGGAAGCCACGGTCGTCGAAGCCGGCCGCCGCCATCGCCTCGTCCACCCGGCGCTGGTAGCCGACCCAGGCGCGCCGCAGCGCCGGCCCCAGGCGGGCGCGCCCGGTCGCCCCGGCCCGGCCCGCGCCCGTGTGTGAGCCCCCGGTCAGGGTCCGGCCAGAAGATTGACAACCACGGTTGACAGTATAGGCAGACGCTCCCATACTCCGGGGCATGCGCGTCCACTCCCCCTGGATGGCGCTCGTCGTGATGCTCGTGGTGTCCGCGGCCGGGTGCGCGACGACGTCCTCGACCACGCCGGCGTCCACGACGTCGCGGGTTCCCGCTGCGGGCCAGAGCCGAGTCCACGCGGTGCGCGAGCCGCTGACGGCGAATCGCGCGTCCTCGGTCTCGCACGACACCGAGACGCTGGCGCTGGTCCCGCACGCCGGTCGGCTGTTCGCGGCGACCGGCCAGTGGATGTACCCGGGGTCACCGGCGCACGGCCAGGTGTTGGTGCAGGACTCGGCGAACGATCCGTGGAAGGTCTTCGAGAACACCCAGTCGCTGCGGGTCCAGGCCCTGGACTCGTTCCCGATCCCGGACGACCAGGGGCTCGGCGCCCGGCACTCGCTGCTCGTCACCGCGGCGATCGTCGAAGGGAGGTCGGAGGTCCAGTGGCTCCGGGACGACGCCGCCTCGTTCGCAGCCGACGACGCGTTCCCGCTGGTGTCGATGAGCGCCGGCGTCCGGGCCTTCGGCGCCCACGAGGACGGCGGCGTCTGGTCCGTCTACGCGGGAGTCGCGCCCACCGGGATCCTGCGCGGCACCTGGTCGCCCACGAAGCACACCCTGGTGTTCGACCCGAAGCCCGAGCTCTCGACCGCACCTTCGCGGACCTGCGGCAAGCAGACGCAGAAGGTCACCGGCTTCGCGGACTGCGCCGGCGCCCTGTACGTGTCCATCGGCACCAAGGTCTTCCGCCGGAACGACGGCGACCTCCCGCCGGGCGTCTCGCGCTGGGCGCGCGTGTACCAGGCGCCGCCGGTCGGCTCGTTCAACAGCGGCGTACGCGGGCTGACCTGTGTCGCGCACGACGGCGCGCCGTCCTTGCTGCTCTCGACCGAGGGCAACGGCGACGTGCTGCGCCTCGACCACCTTCCCGCCGGTCGCCGGGCCGAGGGCGCACCATTCCTGGTCCCCCACCTCGAGCTCGCCCCGTTCCCCGCCATCCGCCGGATGCTCGCCGCGTCCGGAACGACCGTGCCGGCGCGCGGCCCAGGATCGATCGGGTACGTGATCGCCGCGTACAACGACTTCGCGCCGCTGCACCGCGGAGGGGGGCCCCGACAGCTGTTCGGCTTCGAGTGGGGGTACGTCCGCAGCTGCCCGTCTACCCGGTCGTGCGGACCCACCGCGTTCCACACCATCACGTACGACTCCGCCGCGTGCTTCGCGGTCAGGAGCGACCACGGGTCGTCGCCGACGTTCGACCTGCGCTGCCTGAGCGGCTCGGACTTCACGCCGACCGCGCGCACAACCTCGCCGATCCGCGGCGGGCAGGCCTTCGTGTCGATCCGGACGATCGCGACGTCACCGTTCGGTGACGGCCGCGTCTACTACGGGGGATACGACTGCAACTTCTTCCCGTCGGACGGCACTGCATGGATCGCGCGCTCCGGGGAAAGCGCCATCCACCTCGACGACCCCGGCCAGGAGCACTCATGACCCAGCCACGATCGAGGCTGATCTCACGTTCCATTGCGCTTGCGGCCGTGATCGGACTCGTCCTCACGGCGTGCGGCAGCGCGTCGACCGCCTCGACGACGTCGACCGCGGCGCGCACGGTCAAGCGACCGAACATCGTCTTCATCCTCACCGACGACCTCTCGTGGAACCTGGTCACCAAGCAATTCGCGCCGCACATCGTCGACCTCGAGCGGAGGGGCGAGACGTTCAGCAACGACTTCGTCGCCGACTCGTTGTGCTGCCCCTCACGCTCGTCGATCTTCACCGGACTGTTCCCGCACGACACGAAGGTCGTACGGAACCTTCCGCCCGACGGGGGCTTCCAGAAGTTCCAGTCCGAGGGTCTGGACAAGAAGACCTTCGCCGTCGCGCTGCAGTCGGCGGGGTACAAGACGTCGATGCTCGGCAAGTACCTGAACGGGTACGGCGACCCGTTGAACCCCACGACCGCGCCGGTCCCTCCGGGTTGGTCGGACTGGCACGTCAGCAACAGCACGGGATACGCCGAGTTCAACTACCTGCTCAACGACAACGGCACGTTCAACACCTACAACGGACCCCAGAACTACGGCGTCGACGTGCTCAACACGAAGGCGCAGTCGTTCATCGACCAGAACGCGGCCTCACCGTTCGCGATCGAGGTGGCGACATTCGCACCCCACGCGCCGTACACACCGGCGCCGCGCAACGCGGACGACTTCCCCGGCCTCACCGAGCCGCGGGACCCCTCGTTCGACACGAACAACGTGAACCCGCCTTCGTGGCTCGGCCAACGCCCACCCCTCGGGCCGCGGCAGATCGCGAACGCCGACCGCGCCTTCCGGAAGCGGGCCCAGGCCGTGGAGTCCGTCGACAAGCTGCTCGCCGACACCGAGGCGACCCTCGCAGCCGAGCACCTCACCGACAAGACCTACATCGCGTTCAGCTCCGACAACGGCTACCACCTCGGGCAGCACCGCCTCGTGAAGGGCAAGCAGACGGCGTTCGACACCGACATCCACGTGCCCCTGATCGTCGCGGGACCGGGCGTGCCCCATCACCGTGTCGTTCCCCAGGTCGCGCAGAACGTCGACCTCTACCCCACGTTCGTGCAGCTCGCGGGAGCCAAGCCCGACCGAACGGTCGAAGGCCACAGCCTGGTGCCGCTGCTCCATCCGTCGAAGACCGCGCCCAAGTGGCGCAGCGTCGCGCTGGTCGAGCACCAGAAGAGCAACGACGCCTCGGACCCGGACTTCGAGGGCGGCGGGAGCAACCCGACCACCTACGAGGCGATTCGCATCTCGGCCAAGCACCTCACCGGCTTCAAGGGACCGGTCGACGCCGTCTACGTCGAGTACAAGGACGCCCAGCACGAAACCGAGCTCTACGACATCAAGAAGGATCCGTACGAGCGGCACAACGTCGCGGCGCAGCTCACCGGTGCCCAACGGACGGAGCTCCACCGCGTCCTGGCCGGCCTGGAGACGTGCCACACGGCGAGCACCTGCTGGTCCGCGGCATCACCGAAGTGACCGCCTCCGACGACGCGTCAACCGTTTGGCGCGTGGTCGGCACGTCTAGGGTGTGGCGGATTTCGGAGGTTCGTCTCGATGCTCGACCTCAACCTCATCCGCGCTGACCCCGGACGGGTCTCGCGCGCGTTGGAACGGCGCGGCGTCGACGTGTCGTTCGACGAGCTGCTCGAGCTCGACACCGAGGCGCGACGGCTGCGCGTCCGGACCGACGCGGCGCGTGCGGAGCGCAAGGCGAGCTCGGCCAGGGTCGGGCGCCGCGACGGTGGCGACGATGCGTCCGTCGAGGAAGCTCGGCAGCGGTCCATCGAGCTCGGCAAGGAGCTCGATGAGCTCGACGGACGCTTGAAGGCGCTCGAACCGCGGATCCAACACTTCCTCGAGGTGCTCCCCAACGTCGTCGACGACGACGTCCCGACGGGGGGCAAGGAGAGCAACGTCGAGCTGCGTCGCTCCGGGGCCCCGCAGCAGTTCGACTTCGCGCCTCGTGATCACGTCGAGCTCGCCGGCTCGCTCGGCCTCATCGACTACGAACGCGGCGCCAAGCTGGCGGGAAGCGGGTTCTGGGTCTACACGGGTGTCGGCGCCCAGCTCGAGTGGGCGCTCCTGAACTACTTCATCGACTCGCATCTTCGCGACGACTACACGTTCACCCTCGTCCCCCACCTGCTCCGTGAGGAGACCGGCTACGCCGCCGGGCAGTTCCCGAAGTTCGCCGACGACGTCTTCCTGCTCGAACCCGACTCGGACGGCGCACGCGACCGCTTCCTCCTCCCCACCTCCGAGACGGCGCTGGTCGGCCTCCACACCAACGAGACGCTCGAGGAAGCGGCGCTCCCGAAGAAGTACTTCTCGTACACCCCGTGCTACCGGCGCGAGATCGGCAGCTACCGCTCGACGGATCGCGGGACGCTCCGCGGGCACCAGTTCAACAAGGTCGAGATGTTCCAGATCGTGCGACCCGAGGACTCGGACGCGGCCCACGAGGAGCTGATCGACAAAGCCGAACGGCTCGTCGCCGGGCTCGGGCTGCACTACCGCGTCGCGCTGCTGGCCGCAGGCGATACGAGCGCGTCGATGGCCAAGACGTGCGACATCGAGGTGTGGCTGCCCAGCCTGGACTCCTACCTCGAAGTCAGCTCCGTCTCGAACGCGCGCGACTTCCAGGCCCGCCGAGGCAAGATCCGGTTCAAGCCCAAGCACGGCAAGTCCTCGTTCGTGCACACGCTGAACGGCTCGGGGCTGGCGACCAGCCGTCTGCTGCCCGCGATCCTCGAGCAGCAGCAGCAAGCCGACGGCTCGGTGGTCGTGCCCGAGGTCCTGCAGCAGTGGGTCGGGTCGGCGCGGCTCCACCCGACCGCCCGCTGAGCCGGCCGGACGCGTCGGGCATCAGCCGGCGTCGGTGGCCGCCTTCTTGTCCCAACCGTGGAAGTACGAGTGGTCGCCCGCGTCCCAGGCCTCGCGTAGGCCGGGGGTGCTGAGGTCCCAGTCGGGACGGACCTTCGCGGTGACCTCCCGCAGGTCGTGACGGAGGTCGTCGATCGAGGGACGGCCCCAGAACCAGTAGCCGTTGTAGACGCGGTGGACGACGAGGCCCGGCTCGAGCACGACGGTGTGCGGGATCATCGGGTCGTTGTCGGGGTCGGTGTACTCCTGGATGTCGAGGTCCTTCTGGACGATGCGCCCCGGGTCGGAGAGGAACGGCCACTGGGCGCCGACCGAGGCCCGGAACTCCTGGAGCGTGTGGTGCGGGTCGGTCGCGATCGTGACCACCTGGGTGTAGGCCACGGCGATCTTGGGATAGAACGCGGCGAGCTCGAGGTGCTGCTGGTGCTCCTTCGGGCAGTAGTGGCCGCGCGCGAGCGTGAGGATCAGGGGGTCGTCACCCTGCAGGTCGCTCAGCCGCCGGGGTGTGTCCGTGTGATCAGGCAGCTCGTAGTCCGGAAACGTGCCCCCGGGAACGATGTCGGAGCGCATGGGCCGAATCCTCTCAGGGGCGTCGCGTGGTCTGTCCGACCTCGATCAGGTGGCCGTCCGGGTCGCGGATGTAGCAACGGATCTCGGCCTCGTGCACCTTCGGCTCGGTCAGGAAGTCCGCGCCGCGTGCCGTCCACTCGGCGTAGAGCGCGTGGATGTCGGCGACTCGGAGGTTGAGGAAGCTGCTGACGGTGTCCGGGTCGCGCGGCGTCTCGAGCACCACCTCGGGCTTGTCGTCGGTCGGCCCGCCGCCGACGTTGATGATGATCCAGCTGTTGGCGAGCGCGACGTAGGTCGGTTCACCCGAGTGCACGGTCTCGCCGCCGAGCACCTCGGTGTAGAACCGGCGGGACCGCTCGACGTCGGCGGAGACGATGAAGTGCGTGAGCAGCATCCCGTGCTCGGGTGCGGGGAACTCG
Organism: Acidimicrobiia bacterium; assembly: GCA_036502765.1. Taxonomy (GTDB): domain Bacteria; phylum Actinomycetota; class Acidimicrobiia; order IMCC26256; family DASPTH01; genus DASUAS01. Next base: position 24,545 of record DASXXX010000159.1, read on the forward strand.
GCTGCCATCGACCGCGAGCGTAAGCCCAACGGTGGCGTGTTCGGTAGGCCCGGCGCGACCATCGGCAGCATCCCGGGCCGAACGGCGGAGGCACGGACGGATCTCCGATCGCGGCACCACGCTGAGAGGACGGCAAGGTCATCGACACGGACCTCCCGCCGGATGCCACGTCACGGCCCTCGAGGACGCGGGCAGTGACGACGGGGTGACCGAGCCGCCGATCGCCTCCCCCGGATCGTGCGCGGACCGAGAAGTGGGTTGACCGGCGTCCGCCGAAGTGCGACGTTCACCCAGGAGCAGAGTCCTGGGAGGCCTCGTGACCACCGCGGAGATCGACTGGCACCTGCAGGAGATCACCAACCGGCTGCCGGGACGGGTCGATCCCGCGACCGCCTCGTTCAGCTCGGTCGAAGATCTCACCGGCGCGCTGAAGCGGGCGGCGGCGGCGCACGGCGAGCACGAGACGCGCATCGGGAAGGCCGATCCGAACTGGCCCGAGTGGTACGCCTCGTACATGGTGGCCGAGTCGACCGGCACGGACCTCCCCTTGTGACGGACTACGACGTGATCGTCCTCGGTGCGGGCGCGCCCGGTGAGCACTGCGCCGGCGCGCTGGCCGAGGGCGGTTTGCACGTCGCCATGGTCGAACGCGAGCTGGTGGGCGGCGAGTGCTCCTACTGGGCGTGCATCCCGTCCAAGACCCTGCTTCGCCCGGGTGAAGCCGTGCACGCGGCCAACGACGCCGCGGGCCACGCGCAGGTCGACGTCGCGGCCGCGCTCGCCTGGCGTGACTCCATGGTCTCGAACCACACCGATGCCAGCGCCGAGAAGTGGCTGACCGAGCGTCGCATCGACCTGCTCCGCGGCGACGGCCGACTCGCCGGGCCGGGCACGGTCGAGGTCGGCGGCGTTCGCCACACTGCCGCGAACATCGTCGTGGCCACCGGCGCGGAGCCCATCGTGCCGCCGGTGCCGGGCCTCCAGGGACTCGAAGGCCTGTGGACCAACCGGGAGGTGACCGCGATGACCGCGGTCCCCCGCCGGCTGCTGATCCTGGGCGGCGGTCCGGTCGGGGTCGAGATGGCGCAGGCGGTGCGCCGCCTCGGGAGCGACGTGGTGCTCGTCGACGTGGGCGACCATCTCCTTGCCAACGAAGCCGCACCCCTCGGCGAGGCGCTCGGCGAGGTGCTGCGCCGGGAGGGCATCGATCTGGTGCTCGGCGCAACGGCGACCCGGGCACGCCGCGAGGGGGAGGACTTCGTCCTGAGCCTCGACGGCGACCGCGAGGTGCGCGGCGACCGCCTGCTCGTCGCGACCGGTCGCCGACCGCGCGTCCACGACATCGGCCTCGAGACCGTCGGCATCACGACCGACGGCAAGGGGATCCCCGTGGATGCGCATCTGCGCGCCGGCGACGGGCTCTGGGCCATCGGCGACGTCACGGGGATCTGGCCGTTGACGACGACCGGCAAGTACCAGGGTGACATCGTGGCCGCGAACATCCTGGGCGAGCCGCGCGAAGCCAGCTACGAAGCGCTTCCCCGGGTCGTCTTCACCGATCCCCAGGCCGCCTCGGTCGGAGCGCTCGAGGCGCGATTCACCGGCCGCGCCCCCGTCTCGGGTGTCGCGAGGACCGCGACCTACACCCGCGCGTACGCCGAGTCGAACGGGTTCCTGACCCTCCTCAGCGACGGCACCCGGCTGACCGGCGCGTACGCGCTCGGGCCGGAGGCGGGCGAATGGCTCCAGCAGGCCACGTTGGCGATCCGGGCGCGGGTGCCGCTCGACGTGCTGCGGGACACGATCCAGCCGTTCCCGACGTTCTCCGAGATCTACGCGGACGCGTTGAGCGCGCTCCGCGCGGAGATCGCCGCCGGCGGCGGGTGATCCGATGGTGGTGATGATCGTCGCGGGCATCGCGATCTTCATCGTTGGCATCGCACTGATCTGGTACCTGCTCGCGCGCGGTTCTCGAGCCGCGACCCTCTCGGAGCAGGACTTCGACGACGCGTACGACCAGCTCGTCCTTCAGGGCGAGGCGTCCGCCGAGGACCGGAAGGCCGCGTGGGAGGACTTCCACGCCGAGCAGGTCAGGGAGGAACGGGAACGCCTTTCGTGGGAGCAGGAGGAGGAGGGGACATGAGTGACGCGACCACCTTGGGAGCCGGGGAGAAGCGCATGGCCCGGGGACCCCGGCTCAAGGTTCGGCGGGACGCGCCGATGTCGTATCGCAGAACGGGTGGTGACCGGCGGAGTATCCCGCTCCCGGCGAGTGCCACGAGGTCGCGACATGCCGGAGATCACGCCTGCTGCTCTGCCTGCCCGACGGGTCCTGCGCCGGGTGGGGGTCGTGGTTCGGTCCGTGCCGGAGACGTTTCGCGCCTGGTTCTCCGGCGGCAGCTCGCTCCCTGAGGATGTCTGGGCGCAGCGGCATCGATGGATCCTGGCGCTGCTGTGGTGTCACGTCCCCGGCGTCTTCCTGTTCGCCCTGTACCGGGATCGATCGGCGACCGAGAGCCTCGTCGCGGCGTCGGTGGTTGCCGCGCTGCCCATCGCCGCGAGCCTGTGCCACGGACGCCGCAGGGTCAGCACCGTTCTGACCTCGATGGGGCTGATGGTTGCCTCGGCCGTCCTCGTCTACCTCTCGCACGGTTCCATCGAGATGCACTTCCACTACTTCGTCATGGTCGGGGTCGTCACCCTGTACCAGGACTGGCTGCCCTTCGTCGTCGCGATCCTGTTCGTGGTGCTCCAGCACGGTGTCGCCGGAGCCATCCAGCCGTCCGCGGTCTACGACCATCGCGACGCGATTCGGAGCCCGTGGCGTTGGGCCGCGGTGCACGGCGGCTTCATCCTCGCGATGAGCGTGGTCGGGATCGTGTCCTGGCGATTGAACGAAGCGCTGCAGCGCCGCGCGCTCGAACGGGAGGAGCAGCTCGAGGAGGCCCAGGAGGTCGCTCGACTGGGCAGCTGGGAGCTCGACGCCGTCACCGGACTCATGAGCTGGTCCGACGAGCTGTTCCGCCTGCTCGATCTGCCTCGGACCGACTCGCCCACGATGGAGGATCTGCTCGGTCGGGTGCAGGCCGACGATCGACCCGAGTTCGCGGCTGCGGTCGAAGCTGCCCGCACGGAAGGAACCGAGTACTCCGGCGATGTGCTCGTGGCCGCGGATGCCGGTCTGCGATGGCTGCACCTGCGCATCCGCGCCGCCGCCCGTCTCGACGGTCGGGTCATGACCTTGTCGGGCACTGCATTGGACATCACCGAACGGAAGCGGGCCGAAGGTGAGCTCAGCGAGACGCTTTCGCTGCTGACCGCCACGCTCGATTCCACCGCCGACGGAGTGCTCGTCGTCGACCTCGAGGGAAGCATCACGAGCTTCAACCAACGCTTCTTGGAGATGTGGTCGATCCCGGACGACCTTCTCGCGTCGCGCGACGACGCCCGAGTGCTCGCATCCGTCGTCGAGCAGCTCGTGCACCCCGACGAGTTCGTGGCCAAGGTCAGCGAGCTGTACGCACTGCCCGACGCCGAGAGCCGTGACACGGTCGAGTTCCTCGACGGTCGGGTCTTCGAGCGTTTCTCGCTGCCCCAGCGGGTCGAGGGTCGCACCGTAGGACGGGTCTGGAGCTTCCGGGACATCACGGAGCGCGTCCGCCTCGAGCACGAGCTCTCGCACCAGGCCTTCCACGACCGACTCACCGGTCTCGCGAACCAGGCCCTGTTCCGCGACCGTGTCGATCACGCGCTCACGCGTTCGTCTCGCGACGAGTCGCCGGTCGCGGTGCTGTTCGTCGACCTCGACAACTTCAAGACGGTGAACGACAGCCTCGGGCACACCGTCGGCGACGAGCTGCTGGTCGTCGTCGCGGATCGACTTCGCGGGTGTCTGCGAACGAGCGACACCGCGGCTCGCATGGGCGGCGACGAGTTCGCGGTGTTGCTCGAAGATGCTCACACCCCGCGAGAGGCCGAAGAGGTCGCGCAGAGGATCATCGATTCCTTCGCCCGACCCTGGGGCATGGACGGCCTGGAGGTCTTCGTCAGTGCGAGCGTCGGGATCGCCTTCGCGGTACGTGAATCGAGCAGTGATCAGCTGCTCCGCAACGCCGACCTCGCGATGTACACCGCGAAGCGCCTGGGCAAGAACCGGTTCGAGACCTACCGGACGGAGATGCACGCCGCGGCTGTCGATCGGCTGGAGCTCGAAGGCGCGCTGCGCCACGGTCTTGATCGGAACGAGCTCACGGTCCACTACCAGCCGATCGTGTCGCTCGTGTCGGGGCAGATCGTCGGGGTCGAAGCGCTGGTGCGCTGGCATCACCCGGACAAGGGTCTGATCGAACCGTCGGCGTTCGTTCCGCTCGCCGAAGACACCGGCTTGATCATCGAGCTCGGGCGCCAGGTCCTGGTCACCGCGTGTGCTGACGCGAGGCAATGGCAGACCAGGCATCCGATGCACCGCAACCTCTACGTCAGCGTCAACGTGTCCCCGCGGCAGCTGCAGAGCGACCTCGTCGCCCGACACGTCCGCGAGGCGCTCGCGACCTCGGCGCTCGATCCCGGGCACCTCGTCCTCGAGATCACCGAGACCGCCATGATGCGCGACACGGAGTCGACCATCGAGAAGCTCCGGGAGCTCAAGGACCTCGGCGCTCGCCTGGCCGTCGACGACTTCGGCACCGGCTACTCGTCGCTCAGCTACCTCCAGCGCTTTCCCGTGGACATCCTCAAGATCGATCGTGCCTTCATCTCGACGATCGAGACCGACACGAACGACGTCCAGCTCGCACCGGCGATCGTCGGGCTCGCACGGACCCTCGGGCTCCGAGCGATCGCCGAGGGCGTCGAGACCGCGGCCCAGGCCGAAGCACTCAAGACGGTGGGCTGTGAGCTCGCCCAGGGCTACTACTACTCACGACCCGTCACGGCCGAAGGGCTCGACACCCTCCTCGCCAAGCCGATCATGGATCGGAGCCGCACCACCCGCTGGGATCAGACGGTTCAGGTCTCACCGCCGCCCGCCGCCCTCACCCGGCGCCACCCGTGACCCTCCCGGCCGCGCCACCGGCAGCTGCTCACGACACCCCGAGCGAAGACTGGTACTTCCACGACGGTCGAGCCTGGACGAGGCGCTCGGACGGCGCGGTTCCGAGGCCCACTCCCCGACCGCGGATCCGGCGTCGGCTTCGGCACCGACCGCTCTGGCAGTGGGTCGGGCTCGCCGTCCTCGCGATCGCGCTCACGCTCGGCTGGCTGATCGCCGTGTCCGGGACCAACGGACTCCCCTGCCACTAGGACGCTGCCGCGGGTCGGGGGGCGCGACCGCTCAGCGACCGGCGGCGCGGTGGATCGCGCTGCGGATCCGAAAGTAGGTGCCACACCGGCAGACGTTGTCGATGGCGTCGATGTCCGCATCCGTCGGCGCCGGGTTCCGGGCGAGGAGCGCGGCCGCGGCCATGATCTGGCCGGGCTGGCAGAACCCACATTGCGCGACGTCTTCGTCGATCCACGCCTGCTGCACGGGATGGAGCGTGTCGCCGTCGGCCAGTCCCTCGATCGTGGTGACGTCACGTCCCGCACATTCGTCGACCGGGGTGATGCAGGGATTGAAGGCGCTCCCGTCGAGATGGCTCGTGCACGCCTTGCACACGCCCACGCCACAGCCGTACTTCGGGCCTGTGACCCCGAGCGTGTCGCGCAGCACCCAGAGAAGGGGCCGGTCCGCAGGACTCGTCACGGTGGTGAGCGAGCCGTTCAGCGTGAACGTGAAGGTCGGCATCGTGGTGTCCTCAATCGGCGATCGGGAAGCTGAAGGGCGTCGCTCCTGTCGCGCGCGCGTACGCGTTGGCGACCGCCGCGGCCGCGGCCGGGAAGCCGAGCTCGCCCGCACCGCCCGGATCCCCGTTCGGTGGCATCACGACGACGTCGATCTCGAGGGGACTGTCGGCCATGCGGGCGAACCGGTAGTCGGAGTAGCTGCCTTCCCGGACCGCGCCGTTGTCGATGTGCAGGCCGGCGTGCAGGGTCACCGACAGGGCGTCGGTCAGGACACCCTGCACCTGCGCCTCCAGCCCACGGGGGTTGACGGCGCGACCGACGTCGACTGCGCAGACTCCCTTCGTGACCCGGGGGTGGGTCTGATCCCGGCAATCGATCTCCACCAGGTAGGCGACCACCGACTTGTACTCCTCGTGGATGGCGACGCCTTGCGCGGTCCCGGCGGGCATCGGCCGGCCCCATTGACCGACGCTGGTCACCTGGTCGAGGACGACCCGGGTGCGCGCCGAGGAGAGCTTCTTGCGCCGGAACGCGACGGGGTCCACCTTCAGCGCCCGCGCGATCTCGTCGACCATGACTTCATTCACCGTCGCGGTCTGACCCGAGTAGATGGATCGCCACGACCCCGTGGGGAACGCGAGCGGCACGTCGGTCAGGGTCTGGGTGGCGACGCCGAAGTCGTAGGGCACGCTCTGGGTGAGCGCGAACACGGTCTGGGTCACTCCCGGGCTCAGGACGTTGAACCCCGCCGCGCTGAGGGCCTCGCCGAGACCGTGTGAGAAGTCGACGGGCAGCGTTGCGTGTCGATGGTCGTAGCTGATCACGTTGCCGAGCAGGCAGGTCGCGCGCACCTTGTGGTGGCTGGCCGGTCGCATCCGCCCGTGGCGCATGTCGTCGTTGCGCGTCCACATCAGCTTGACCGGCCGCCCCAACGCCTTCGAGACCAGCGCGGCTTCGATGGCGGGCTCGAAGAAGAGGCGGTGTCCGAACGAGCCTCCGGACCGCACGACGTGCAGCGTCACGCGGTCGGGCGGGAGTCCGATCGCGGCCGCCACGCTCTGGCTTGCGATGATCGGGCTCTTCGCGCCGTACCAGACCTCGGCCGAATCGGGGCGAACGTCGGCGACGCACGTCAGGACCTCGAGGGGTGCGTGGGGGGCGAACGCGAAGTCGAACTCGCGGGAGACCGACAGGCTGCCGAGTGGCGGCACGACGAACGGGGGCGCGGCCGCACGCAGCTGGCTGCGGATCTGCGCGTCCGAAAGACCGGCGTTCGGTCCCGGGTCCCAGGTGATGCGCAGCGCGTCGCGTGCGGCTTGGGCCTGATCGAACGTCGCCGCGGTGACCGCGACACCGCTGGGTATGCGCGCGATCCCGAGGACACCGGGCATGGTGCGCGCGGTCGAGTCGTCGACGGCGCGCCACGTCCCGCCGATCGTCGGTGCCCGCGCTACCACCGTCGGAGCGCCCGCGATCGGGAGGTCGAGCGCGTACTCCGCCTTGCCGGTCACGATGTCGCGCGCGTCGAGGCGAGTCGTCGGCTGCCCGATCAGCGTGAATCGGCTCGGATCCTTCGGCGTCGGCGGCACGTCCGGCGTCGTGATCTGCGCGGCCTCGGCCGACAGGGACCCGTACGTCGCCGTCCGCCCGTCGGGCGCGACCACGGTGGCGTCGCGGGTCACCAGTCCTCGGGCATCGACGCCGAAGCGGCGAGCGGCGGCCGTCACCAGCCTCGCCCGAGCTGCGGCGGCGACCGTCCGCATCGGGGTGTACAGGGAGTGCACCGAGTTGGAGCCGCCGGTGAGCTGGTTCCAGAGGAGCTCCGGTCGGGCGTCGTCGAGCACGACGTCCACCACGTCGAGGCCGGCGTCGAGCTCCTCGGCCGCGACGATTCCCATCGCGGTCGTGATCCCCTGACCGACCTCCGCTCGGGGCACGTGGACCACGGCCCGGCCCTCCGGGGTGATCTCGATCTTGAGGAGGTACGCGGTCGGCAGCGCAGCCAGCGTCAGCGCGTCACTCAGATCGACGACGTTCGAGACCCCGAGTGCGGCCTCCGCCCGGTCCGCAAGCGGCAGCAACGTGTCGTCGACCGCCTTGACGACGACCGTCAGCAGGGGCGCCGCGACCAGATACGCCAGAAAGCGGCGGCGGCTGATGCCCGGCACGACGCTCGGACTCGGGGATTCGCCCCGCGCGGCGTGCGCGTCCCTTGCCTCGTCGGGTGTCACGGACACCGGTTGCGCTCCGGCCGCATGTGCTCCCCCCGGGCCGGGACGCGACGACGCCCGACTGGTTGCATGTTCCCCGAATGGGGGGTCGGCGAAACCCTCGGTCGACGACGGAAGACCTTGTCTGCCGGCCGTTGCGTCAGATCAGAACCGGCGAGGAGCCCCGCGTTTGCGATACTCGCCCGGTGGACGCCGAGCTCGGTGCTTCCGTCGCGTGCGCCAGTGGAGCGGCGTTCTCGTACGCCCTGAGCAACGTGCTCCAGCAGCACGAAGCCGAGCAGCTGCCCGAGCAGGACACGCTCAGGCTCGGCTTGCTGGCCCGGCTCGCCCGGCGACCCCGATGGGTGGTCGGGATGGCCGCGGACGTCGGTGGCTACGTGTTCGAAGCGCTCGCATTGGGCTTCGGCACGCTCGTGCTCGTCGAGCCCATTCTCTCGACGGCTCTGCTGCTGTCGCTGCTCCTCGGGCGGATCATCACGGGGCGGCAGATATCCCGCGAGGGCTGGATCGCCGCCACCGTCCTCGCCGCCGGTGTCGCGCTGTTCCTCTACGAGACCTCACCCGCCGGCGGGGTCGCGGTCGCGTCACATCGCGCTTGGCTCGTCGCCGCGCCGCCGTTGGCCGTCGTCGTGATCGCGTGCGTCGCGGCCGCGCGCCGGACGACAGGGGCTCACCGCGCCGCGTACCTCGGCGCGGCCGCGGGCACGCTCTTCGGCGTGAGCGCGGTGTTGACCAAGGCGTTCGTCGACTACCTCGGCGGAGGGGTGTTCAACTGGGTCGGTCACTGGGAGCCGTACGCGTTGGCCGTGTCGTCAATCGGCGGGCTCGTACTCGCTCAGAGCGCATTCCAGACGGGCGAGCTGGCCGCCGCGGTGAGCGCGGAGCAGGTGCTGCAGCCGCTCGTGGGCGTCGTCCTCGGCGTGGGCCTGCTGCAGGAGCACATCACCCTCACGGGCCCGGTGGCGCATCTCATGCTCGGCATCGCGTTGGCGGCAATGGTCTGGGGTGTGCTCGCGCTCGCCCGCATCGAGCATCCGCGCGGCCAGGGACCGGCGGGGGCCTGAGGGTTCGGGCCTCGGCGCGTGCGGCCGCGTGCCGTTCGATCGCGCTTGCGGGGCGTCGGGTCCTGCGGTCAGCTCTCCCAGCCGACGACTTCGAGGTCGAGCTCGCGCACAGCACGTTCCACCGCTTGGTCTCGACGCTTCAGCGCCACACTGCCCGGGATCGCGCCTTTGTTGACGTATCATCTTCCTCCCGAGTACCGTGGACGCGTCATCAACATCCGGAGGAGGTCCCGATGGTCGATCGAAGGGTGACCGGGAACAGGTCTCCGTACGTGTTCGGCCTCGACACCTTCGGCGACGTCACCCACGACGCCGACGATCGTCCGCTCTCACACGCGCAGACCATCCGCAACGTCGTGGAGCAGGGTGTCCGGGCCGAGCAGGTGGGGATCGAATTCTTCGGCATCGGCGAGCACCACACCGACGACTTCCCCATGCCGGCCGGCGACGTCGTGCTCGGCGCCATCGCGTCGCGCACGTCGAGCATCCATCTCGGATCCGCGGTCACCGTGCTGAGCTCGGACGATCCGGTCCGCGTCTTCCAGCGCTTCTCCACGCTCAACGCCATCTCCGGCGGGCGCGCCGAGGTCATCCTCGGCCGGGGCTCGAGCGTCGACTCGTTCCCGCTTTTCGGCTACGACCTGGCCGACTACGAGGAGCTCTTCGAAGAGAAGACCGAGCTCTTCGCCCAGCTGCTGCGGGGCGGACCCGTCACGTGGGACGGGAACCTGCGCGCCCGGCTGGTGGACCAGGACGTCGTCCCCCATCTCGAGTCCGGGCCCTTCCCGACCTGGCTCGGCGTCGGTGGCAGCCCCGAGTCGGTCGTCCGCGCCGCCCGCCACGGATTCGGTCTCATGCTGGCGATCATCGGCGGACCCCCGGCACGGTTCGCGCCCTTCTCGCAGCTCTTCCACCAGGCGCTCGAGCAGCTCGGGCAGCCTGCTCGCCCGGTCGGCGTGCACTCGCCCGGTCACGTCGCGGCCACCGACGACCAGGCGCGCGAGGAGTTCTGGCCGCGCTACCTGGACGTCATCCGCCACGTCAGCAAGACGCGCGGCTTCGCGGTGCCCACCAAGGAGTCGTTCGTGCGCGAGACCGGACCGGAGGGAGCGCTCTACGTCGGGTCACCCGAGACCGTGGCGCGCAAGATCGCCACGAACCTGCCACGCCTCGGCGCCACCCGCTTCGACCTCAAGTACGGCATGGGCGGCCTCTCGCACGAGGCGCTCATGACCAACATCGAGCTGTACGGCGGCGAAGTCGTCCCCCGGGTTCGTGCGCTGCTCGCCGCCGACGAGCCGGCGCTCTCCCGATGAGCAAGGGTCCGTCCAGCGCGGTGACGGACCGCCAGGACGTGCGCTCGGTGCAGGTCGCGTCCAGCGCCGTCGTCATCGGAACCGCGAGCTTCGGTGAAAGCGCGTTGCTGGCCGAAGGGGCGGTCGTCCGCTCCTCGGGCACCGTGGAGATCGGCACCGGATCGGCGGTGCTCGAGAACTCCGTGGTCGTCGGCACCGTCGAGCTCTCGACCAGGATCGGACGACGCGCCGTCTTCGGGCATCGCTGCCTGGTGGTCGGCGCGACGGTCGGAGATCTCTGCGAGATCGGGAACGCTTCGATCCTCATGCCCGGTGCTCGCGTCGGCGATCGCGTGTTGCTCGGTGAAGGCACGCTCGTTCCCGCGGGCGCGACGCTGCCGAGCGACGTCGTAGCCGTGGGCCGGCCGGCCCGCATCATCCGCGAGGTCTCCGCCGCCGACCTCGAGCGGCTCCGGGGCCTTCGCGACGGCGATCTTTCCGTCCCGCCGGCGACGTCCATCACCGTCGGGCCCACGCAGGAGGCTGTTGCCATGGACCAGCTCCACGCCTACCGGGGCATCGTGCCGACCATCGCCGCGTCGGCCGTGCTGTTCGCATCCGCCGAGATCACCGGCGACGTCGTCGTCGGCGACCGCTCGATCATCGGCGCCGGAGTCAAGATCATCGGCGACTCGCACGGTCCGGTCCGGATCGGACGCGACGTCCAGATCCTCGAGAACACCGTGCTGCACCTGCTGCCCGACAACGAGCTCGTCATCGACGACGCGGCGATCATCGGACCCGGCGCGATGATCCATGGCTGTCACATCGGCGCTCGCTCGGTGATCGAACCCGGCGCGATCGTGTGCGACGGCAGCGTGGTCGGCGTGGACTGCGTCGTGCGCGCGGGTGCCGTGGTCAGGCAACGCTCCCGCTTCCACGACCGCACCGAGATCGACGGCTTGCCCGCGGTCGAGCTCGGAAGCATCGACCCACCCGGGACACCGGCGTGGGCGTTCAGCCTCGGCGACCTGCCCGGTCCGGCGCCGGGCGGTCCGCCGGCCTGACGTCGCCGACCAGCGCCACGAGCGCGGCGATCAGCACGTCGCGCTCGGTGGTGGGCACGTCCGAGGCGTACCTGCGACCGCGGCTGTTGGCGGCCTCCCCGAGCACGAGACCGATCGCGAGCCCACGCAGGATCTGCAGCAGCGACTCGGGTGGGAGCACCGCCGCGGCGTCGTCGTCGACGACCTCCCGCGCGAGACCGGTGAGCAGCTCGCCGATCCTGGCCTGTCGACGGCGGACGAGCCGGACGGTCGCGGCGTCGACCGTCGGGTCGCTCAGCAGGTTCAGGGTCAGCTGCTCGTACGCGACGAACCGGCGCTGCCGGTAGAAGGTCCAGATGACGTCGGCGAACGACTCCACGCGCGTCTCGAAGGTGTCGCCCGTGATCACCGCCGACTCGAGGAGGTCGATGAGCTCGCTCATCCCTTCTTGGAAGGCCTCGCGCAGCAGGGCCTCCCGAGACCCGAAGTGGTGTTGGATGACTCCCCAGCTGACCCCGGCGCGCTTCGCGATCCGGTTCGAGCTCGTGCGGTAGAGGCCCTCGTCGAGTATGCACTCGATCGTGGCCTCGATCACCCGTTCGCGTGTCCCGGTCGCGTTCGTCCCGAGTGTCGTCACGACTCGGAGACAGTAACGGCGCCGGCAGCGATCAGCGCGTCGACCCGCTGGTCGTCGTAGCCGAAGCTGCGCAGCACGGCGCGCGTGTCCTGACCGACCACGATCGGAGGCCCCTGGATCCGACCGGGCGTCGCGTCGAGGTCGAACAGGAGACCGCCGACGTCCATGCGGCCGACGAGCCCCTGCTCGTAGGACGTGACCCAGCCCTTCTCGATCATCTCGGGATCGTCGAAGAACGAGAGGACGAAGTCCGGGTCGGCGATCTCGCACGGGATCCCGGCCCCGTCCAGATCCTCGAACCAGTCACGCGCGCTGCGGCTGGTCAGATCTCCGTTCGTCCGACGCGCGAACTCCGACCCGTGCTCGTCGGTCAGGAGCGCGACGCAGAGCCATCCGTCGGCGGTCTCGTGCAGCCGGTACCGGTCGCCCCACCCGGTCTGCATCGCGTCGAGCTGTGGACGGTTCGCCGGCACTCCGTCCGCGCCGATCCACGCCATCGATGCGTTCAGGAGGTGGGCGTTGAGGATCGAGGAATCTGTGACGACGCGGCCTGCGCCCCGTCCGACTGAGGACAGCGAGGTGTACTGGGACGCGATCGCCCGCCACGAGCTCGTCGCGCAGTGTTGTCACGCCTGCGGGGAGCTGCGTCACCCGCCGCGGCCGATGTGTCCCCGGTGCCGCAGCCTCGAGTGGCAAGAGCAGCGTCTCGCGGGGACGGGATCGCTCTACAGCTACGCGGTGCTGCACCACCCGCAGAGTCCGGCGTTCGAGTACCCGGTGATCGCCGCGCTCGTCGATCTCGACGAGGGCGTGCGCATCGTCACGAACCTCGTCGGCATCGAGCCGGCCGACATCCGTATCGGGATGCCGGTGACGGTCGAGTACGAGCCGACGAAGGACGACGGCGTGGTGCCGGTGTTCCGTCCTCTCCCGCGCCGCGGGCAACCGACGTGACGCGCGCACACGTGTTGCCGCGCGACGCGAGCGCGATCGCAGGGATCGGCCAGACCGAGTTCTCCCGCCACGCCGGCCGCACCGAGCTCCAGCTCGCCAGCGAGGCGATCGTCGCGGCCTGTGCCGACGCGCAGATCGACGTCGGAGCAGTCGACGGTCTGGTCAGCTACACGATCGATCCGGTCGAGGAGACCGAGCTCGTCCGCACGGTCGGGCTCAACGAGATCGGCTACTCGGCGCGTGTCCCCTACGGCGGCGGAGGATCGACGGGGGTGCTGATGCACGCGGCGGGAGCCGTCGCCGCGGGCATCGCCGACATCGTCGTCGCCTACCGCGCGGTGCGTGCACGCTCGGGTGCGACGCGCTTCGGTGGCGCCAAGGTCGCGACCACGGCCGGCAACACCCACGCCGGGACCACTGCGAGCCAATGGTGCACACCGCACGGCGCGCTCACGCCGGCATCATGGATGGCGCTCAACGCCACGCGCTACATGCACCAGTACGGGGTGACGAGCGAGGACTTCGGACGCGCGGTCGTGCAGCTGCGCGCCTACGCCGCCACGAACCCGGACGCGTGGGGATACGAGCGGCCGATCACGCTCGACGATCACCAGAAGTCCCGCTGGATCGCGGAACCCTGCATCCGCCTGTTCGACTGCTGCCAGGAGACCGACGGGGCGATCGCGCTGGTCGTCACGAGCCGCGAGCGCGCGGCGGCGATGCCCCACCCGGCGGTCGCAATCGCCGCGGTCGCGGGTGCAGGGCTCTTCGAACAGGAGATCGCGTCGGACCACTACCGACCCGACCTGTCGGTCATGGACTCGTCCGTTGTGCTCGCCCGGCGTTTGTTCGACGATGCGGGGTTCTGCCGCGACGACGTCGACGTGGCGATGATCTATGACGCCTTCTCGCCGATCCTGCTCATGCAGCTCGAGGCGCTGGGGTCCTCGCGGCCGCGGTGAGGCCAAGGACTTCGTCGGTGAGGACAACCTGCTGCCGGGCGGCGCGTTGCCCTGCAACACGAACGGCGGCTTGATCGGCGAGGGCTACATCCACGGGCTCAACCTGGTCACCGAAGCCGTCCGCCAGATCCGCGGCACTGCAGCCAACCAGCTCCCGACCGTTGACGCCGCGCTCGTCTCGGCGAGCCGAACCGGAGCGATCCTCACCAGGACGTGACCGTCGTCGCGGAGCCGTCGTGCCGCGTCAGGCTTCGGTCGACCTGGCACCTCGACGCGGCCGAGGTGCGACCCCTCCGCGCGCTCGAAGCTCGACGCTCAATGAGCGGCCGTGGTGTTCACGAACGCCTGGTACGCCCGGCACGGCTCGTTGCGCAGGCTCCCGCAGGGCGGTAGCTGCGTCGGCACCTTCCCCGCGGGGACGACCGGAAGGACGACGCTCGATGGCATCGCGCTCGAGAACGCAATCGACGTCGTCCCGCTCGGCACCGTCTCGTCGAAGGCCCAGATCGGCTGGGTGCCGTTCGGCGCGGCGATCGTCATGCGGAGGCGCGACCCGGCTCGGTACGCGTGGCCCTGGTAGTAGAGCGGGACGGTCACCTTGACGAACTGCCCGGCCGGCATGGGCGACGCGTCGGCCGCGGTGAAGGTCGGGATCGGCTCGAGCGTCGTGCTCGGCCGCTTGAACATGTTGTTCGTGTCGGTCGACAGCTTGCGCTCACTCGCCCGGAGCCAGCCGTTCTGCACGAAGACCTCGTTCCCGTCGGGTCGCACCTCGCTGATCGTGGCTTGCAGGTCGACGTCGGGGGTGGACGAGCGCACCCAGAGCGAGACCGAGCCACTCCCGACGACCGTCGTGTCGCTGGTGAGTGGGGCCGAGACGTACGAGACCCCGGTGCCCGACGGTTGCTGCTGCCAGTTCCACGACCACTGCGACGCGTTGCCCCACAGCCCGCCCGTGCCGGTGTTCGTCCCGAAGTCGGTTCGGGGCAGCGCGTGCGCGTCCGCGTTGAAGATGTTGATGCCCGCGCTGGTGGGCACCTTGTCGGTGAGGGTGCCGCCCGACCCCAGGTACCAGGTGCGGGCGGTGGTGCCGGCGACCGGGAGGGACGAGAAGGTCTGGGCGAACCCCGCGTAGGGGTCACCGGGGCTCGCAGGTCCGGTGGGCGACGACCCGGCGCCGTTGTCGAAGAGCACGCGAACCGATGGGAGCTGTCGGAAGGCGCTCAGAGCAAGGTCGTAGGTCGGCAGCAGCTGGATGGGATCAACGGGCATGGTGACCAGATCGGTCGCCGGGAGGCCCATCGCCTGCTGATAGATGACCGGCGCGGCCGCTCGGGTGATCGCCGCGTTCTGGATCGGTGCCTGGTGCGCCACGAACAGCTGCAGGAAGTCGTACCAACGGTTGTACGTGTCGGGATCGAGCGAGTCGACGTGGGCGCCGTTGGTGAAGGTGAACCACTTCTGGGTCGTGCCGGTGAAGTGCCGCACGAGCTCGGGGCAATGACCGCCGGTCTGCTCGTCCTCCCACTGGCAGGCCATGAAGGTGGGCACCTTGATCTTGTCGACGAACGTGACGGGATCGAGCGGGTCGGCGATCGCGGCGTCGTAGTGGGAGTTCGCCGCGATCTTCGCCTGCAGGTCCGCCGCCTCGCCGTGGAGCACCTGGTTGGCGGCGCAGGTCGTGTCGCCGCTCTGGATCTGCTGGTACGCCCAGGGCTGGCCGGCGTCGGGTCCGGCGGGCAGCGCCTCGTGCTGGCGCTCCTTCGCCCACTCGACCGCGAAGCCGTTGTTGAGGATGCCCCCGGGGTAGAGCGTCGACGCCGTGGCGTCGATCGTCGACAGCGGGGAGATGGCCTCCAGCGACGGCGGCTGGAGCCGCGCGGTGAAGAGTTGGCTGATCGCCCCGTAGGAGATGCCCATCATGCCGACCTTGTGGTCGCGCACCCACGGCTGATGGGCGATCGTCTCGATCACGTCGTACCCGTCGAGGCTCTGCAGCGGCTCGAAGAAGTCGAACGCGCCACCCGAGCAACCGGTGCCGCGCATGTTCACGTCCACGACGGCGAAGCCCATCAGGTTCGCGAGCACCGCGATGCCGTTCGTCGGCCCCGCCGGGTTGGCGTATCCGTAACCCGAGTACTCGATCAGCGTCGGATAGGGCGGAGCGAACGCAGGCCCGTTGGGGATCGGGACGCCCGGTGGCAGGCCGGGCTCGCCCGCCGGGCTCGTGGGCGGGTGCACGCTGACCGCGAGCTTCGTCCCGTCACGGGTCGTGAGGTACGTGTAGCCGTTGCTCGGGATCGTCTGGTCGTAGATCCCCGGATCCCACGGCGCCGCACTCTCGGAGTGAACGGTGATCTTCCCGGATTGTGCTCCGTCGGACGCACGGCGCACGCGGTAGCCGCCTGCCGGGGAGACGTCCCGGAACAGCAGCCCACCCAGCGAATTGGCGTTGCGGGTCTGGACGACCGCGCCCACACTGTTCACCAGCGCCATCTGGGTCGAAGGTGCCAGACCGGTCACGTACACCTGGCGCGCGCTGCCGACCGCGGTGAAGGTCGCTGGCGCCGCGGCCGCAACCGTGACCGTCAGCGACGCGACGACCAGCGACGCGGTCATCACCATCGCGAGCACGAGACCGCCGCTCCGGGTGCTCGCCCGTGCCTTCGACATCCGCCCCGCCCTCTCGCGCACTCACCAGCTTGTAGGAGCCGGACCGGGTCCTGCGCGGCAAGCGCCTCCGTTGCAGCGGACCTTCGGCACGGCCGGGAGGGTCTACCCGGACGCAAGAATGTCGAAACGACCCTGCTTCTGGTGCTCGCCGAGGCCCTTCGCGCGCAACGTGACCTCGGACGCGCTCTGCATCCGCGATTTGCGACCGCCGCGCGTTTCGCCGACGGCGGGTGCGATGCTCCTCGGGCAGGGAGCCGTCGTATCGGCTGCAAGACCAGGCGGGAGGTGATCACGGATGAGCGGACTGATCCCGCTGGAGCGGCGGCCCGATGTCCAGATCCGCATCCACGACGAGCGGTTCTACCCGGATCGAATGGGAAGGTATGAGCAGCTGAGCGGCCCGCCTCGCGAAGTGGTCGTCCGCGGCGAGGTCGTGGGGATGGTCCTCCCGGTCCAGCGGGTCGGCGTGCTCCGCACGCGGTACGGGTGGAGACCGGAACGAGCCGATGGACACCGTCGACTCTCCAGCATGGCGGGGGCAGTGGAGCGCGTGCTGAACGGTCAGCTCTAGCTCGGGCTGCACTCCCGATGGCGCAGACGAAACGCACAACCCCTCAGCCGGTACGCTCCGCGCCGATGGCCGTCTCGAGCGACCTGGAGGTCGAAGCGAGACGGTCGGGGCGCTCCGGTCGCATCGAGCCCTGGGTGTTCGCGGCGCTGGTCGTGTTGCAGGCGATTCCGCTGGTGGCGCTCCGATACTTCCCGAGCGAGGACGGCTCGGCCCACGTTGCCAGCGCCGAGATCCTGAACAACTTCCACGGCAGCTTCGCCGAGTACTTCCGGATCCGCTGGTTCGTCCCGAACCTCGCCGGGCACCTGCTGCTCGCCGGGTTCGTGCGACTGACCGATCCGGTCTCCGCAAGCCGCATCATGGTGGGACTGATCGTCGTCGCGCTTCCGTGCTCGGTGCGCTTTGCGGTGCGATCGATCCGGCCCTCATCCGTGCTGCTGTCGTACGCCGGGCTGCCGCTTGCGGTGAACTTCTTCCTGCACCGCGGTCTGTACAACTTCTCGCTCGGCCTCGTGCTGTTCTTTGTGATCGTCGGGTACTGGTACCGAGTGCGGGACGACCTCAGCCCCCGCCGCGCGTTGGGTCTCGGCGCGCTCTTCCTGATCACGCTCGTCGACCACGCCGTGCCGTTCATGATGGCGGTGTTCGTCGTCGGAGTCGAGGCACTCTGGCCGGTCGTCACCGGGGTGTCGGGTGCCGCCGCGACGTCGGCCCGGCGCCGGCTGCGCGCAGTCACGTTCGCCGCCCTGCCCAGCCTGATCCTGCTCGGGACGTACACCGTGCTCGAGCGCCGCGGTGCCGGCTCGCGGTGGGGCGTCGGCACGCTCCTGGCCAACCTCGTCACGTTCAACCGCGTGCTGACCGCGTTCAACCGCAAGGAGCTGGTGTTCTCGACGCTGGTGGCGCTCGTGCTCGGGGTGCTCACCTTGGTGAACCTCGTGCACACGCGCGGTCGCAGCTGGCGCGACCCCACCTGGGCGCTGATGGCTTGCGCGGTCATCGTGCTCGTGGCCTACTTGGCGTTGCCCGACACCGACTCGGACGGTGGTGGCGGACTCACGGCGCGACTGGGGTTCTTCATCGTCGCGTTCGCGCTCCTCTGGAACGCTCAGTTCGCGATGCGGGCCCGCGAGGGGCTGGTGGTCGCGGTTGCCTTGTCGGCTGCTGCGTTCGGGCTCCTCGGTGCGCGTTGGAGCACCTATCACGCGTTCGATCGTGAAGTGGCCGAGTACGTGTCGATCGGGCACGTGCTTCGACCCGGGGCCACGCTCGTACCGCTGAATTTCGTCCAGGACGACAATCCCCCGCCGGGGATGCAGTACTCCAAGTCGGCGCGTCCGACGTTGCAGGCAAGTGGTTGGCTGATGGCCGAACGCAAGGTCGTCGACCTCTCGCACTTCGAGGCGTACCTGCAGTTCTTCCCGATCGCGTTTCGCGACGGCGTCGACCCGAAGGCGTCGATCGGCAACGGGAAGATCTGGATCGACCAGAGTCCGCCCGACGTGCGTCTGGTCGGCCACGACAGGGCCCCGGGCCACCCCGGCTCCATCGACTACGTGCTGGTCTTCGGGCTGCGCCAGGCCTCTCCGGAAGTGAGACACGCGCCGGCGACCGAGCGGGTGCTCACCCAGCTGAAGCAGGGGTACCGGCGGGTCGCGGTCTCGAAGCCGCGCGGGCTGGTGCAGCTGTACGAGCGTCGCTGATCAGAGGCCGATCGGGTCGTCGACCAGGCCCAGCCACACCTGGGCCGCCTCGATCGCGACCCGTTCGCTGATGAAGGCGTGCTGGGTGCCCGTGTAGAGATCGCGGAACGCGCGCTCCAGGCGACTGCCCTCCCGGATCGCGGTGGTCCCCGCCGCGAGGTGCGCCCACTGCGCGATCTCGCGCGAGCAGTCGGTGGCATAGACGGCAGCCGCGCGCAGGTCGGCTCGCATCGTCGGGTCGAGCTCCTCACCGCTTCCCACGGCTGTCTCGACGTCGCTGAAGGTCTCGACGACGAGCAGACGCGCCGCTCGCCACATCGACTCGTGATGAGCCAGACCCCGCTGGAAGCTGGCCTTGTTGGCGAGCGTGGACGGCTCACCCATGCGGGTCTTCGTGACCGCGAGCTCGCGGACGTCGTCGAGCATGCTCCGAGCGACACCGAGCGCCCAACCGGCGTGGCCGGCCGCGACGATCGGCATGATCCCCATCGCGAACGTCGGCGCGGTGCCACGGTGCGGCGCCCGCGTGAAGAGCGCGAACGTCCGATGCTCGGGAACGAAGACGTCGGCGAGCTCGTAGTCGTAGGAACCGGTGCCCTTGAGTCCCTGGACGTACCAGCCATCGGTGAAGCGCACGTCGTCACGAGGGACGATCGCCACGCGGAGCTCGGGGACACCTTCCGCGACCCACACCAGCTCACCGTCGAGCATCGGCATGAACCCCGCGGCCACGTACTCGCTGTGGCCGGTGCCCGAACCGAAGTTCCACGCGCCGGTGACCTGGTATCCACCCTCGACCGTGGTGCCGGTGCCGTTCGGGAAGAACTGACCGCCCATGGTGACGCGGTTGTCGTTGGCGGTGAACACCTCCGCGAACCCGGGATCGGGGAGGTAGGCGGCGACGGCTGCGGTCGACGGCAGGTTCGCGATCCCTATCCATCCGAACGAGCCGTCGAGGCGGGCCATGTCGATCCAGGTCCGGATCATCTCGCGAAAGGTCGGCTCGGCCCCGCCCGCCTCCGTGGGGTTGAACCGGCTCATCAGGCCCGTCGCCCACATCGCATCGACGACCGGCTGCGTGGTGGTACGGAGCTCTTCGCACGCGTCGGCCTCCGCCGTGACGACGTCCGCCATGGCGTCCACCATCGCCGGTCCGTCGGCTCCGGCTTCCGTGGTCGTGCGTGCGGTCATGTCGTGATCATCCGTTCTCCCGTGGGCAGGTGCCGACCTGAGCATGGGAGGAATCGCCTGTCAAAGCGTCGATGTCCTGGCGTAGCGTCGCGAGGGGTTCAGCCGAGGAGGAGCGATGGCCGAGCGCATGATCGAGGCCAACGGCGTCGAGCTGTGCACGGAGTCCTTCGGTGACCCGTCCGATCCACCCACCCTCCTCGTCATGGGCCTCGGCGCGTCGATGCTCTGGTGGGACGAGGGCTTCTGTCAGATGCTCGCGGACCGGGGACGGTTCGTGATCCGCTTCGACCATCGCGACACCGGCCGATCGGTCAGCTACGAGCCCGGCCATCCCGAGTACACGGGCGACGACCTGGTCGCCGACGCCGCGGGCGTGCTCGACGCATACGAGATCCAGGCCGCACATGTCGCCGGAGTCTCGGCCGGCGGAGCGTTCGCGCAGCTGCTCGCGCTCGACTTCGCCGATCGCGTGCTCTCGCTCGTGCTCATCAGCACCTCGCCCGCGCTGCCGGGCGACCGCGCGCTCCCGCCGCCGACCGATCGGTTCACGCGGTTCGCCTCGACCGCGGGAGTCGACTGGTCCGACCCCGAGTCGGTCGTCGACTACCTGGTCGCGTACATGGATGTGCTCTCCGGGGGCCAGCGCCCGTTCGACGAGACCGCAGCCCGAGAGCTCGCGCGACGCGACGTCGAGCGGGCACGCAACTTCTCCGCCGCGCAGAATCACGATGCGATCGCGGACGACGGGCGCTCGCATCCGCCCCTTTCCTCGATCACCGCTCCCACGCTGGTGATCCACGGGACCGCCGACCCCATGTTCCCGCCCGAGCACGGCATCGCGTTGGCCGCTGCGATTCCCGGCGCGAGGTTGCGGACGCTCGAAGGGGCGGGCCACGGCGTGGATCGAACCGATTGGACCGTCGTCGCGTCCGCCATCGCGGAGCACACGGCTCGAAGCGATTCTCTTGGCGGACGATGACCTCGCGGCACTGAGCGGTGTGGCCTCCAACCGCGGTTCAACCACGATCGGCGGGCTGCAACGGGCCGCAGAGCCCTCCTCAAGATCGCCGCCGGGTTGTCGATGATCTACCTCATGACCGGCGATGCCGCCCTCGGGGCGGACGCTCTGGCACGCTTCACCCGCGACGAGGCGGCCCTGATCGCATCGGTCGACGACTCGATCTCGGAGGTGCTGGGCTGGCAGCCGGATCATCTGATCGGGAAGCCGTCGACGGACTTCATCCACCCCGAGGATCAACCGAGCGCGATCGCCGCGTGGTTCGCGATGCTCAGCGCGCCGGGCGAGCCGCGTGTCTGGCGAGGGCGCTACCGGGCTGCCGACGGCACCTGGAAGTGGGTCGAGACCGTCAACGTCAATCGACTCGACGACGCCGCCGCGCCCTTCGTCTTCAGCACCATGACCCGAATCGCCGTCGATCAGGTCAGCGCCGAGGAGGAGCTACGCGCCCGCACGCAGCTCCTGAGCCGTCTGTCCGACGCGCTGCCGGTCGGGCTGTTCCAGATCGATGCGGATCGCAAGATCACATTCACCAACGACCAGCTCTACACCATCACCGGGTGCCCGCCCTCCGCCACGGTGCGGGCCCAGCTCGCGACGGTCGCGACCGAGGATCTCCCGCTGCTCGAGGACGTGCTGTCCGCGGTCCTCGCCAACCAACCCGCCGACGACGTCGAGCTCCGCCTGCAGCTGCTCGAGGACGGCGACGTTCGGTCTCGCGAGGTCGAGCGGGTCTGTGTGCTGACGATGCGACCCCTCACCGGCAGCACGGGGGACGTCAGTGGAGCCATCGGATGCCTGAGCGACGTCACCGAACGCGTCCAGCTGCGAAGGGAGCTCGAGGTCCGGGCGTCCGTCGATCCGCTCACCGCGTGTCTGAACCGAGCCACGACGCTCGAGCTCCTCGACGAGACGCTTGCCCAGCAAGCCCGGCTCGGTGCGCCGACCGCGATCATGTTCGTCGATCTCGACGAGTTCAAGCAGGTCAACGACGGTCTCGGGCATGCCGCGGGCGACCGGGTCCTGGAGATCGCCGCCCGGAGAATGGGCTCGATCCTGCGCGACGGCGACCACGCCGGCCGCATCGGAGGTGACGAGTTCCTCGTCATCTGCCCGAATGTCGAAACCCGCGCCGTCGGGCTCAACATCGGCAGGCGACTCGCCCGGACGCTCACGACGGACATCGCCATCGGGGACAACACCGTCGAGCTCAGAGCGAGCATCGGAGTCGCGTGGACCGACGAGCTCGTCGACGCCGACACCTTCGTCGCCCACGCCGACATGGCCATGTACGAAGCGAAGGCCAATCACGCATCCGACGCAGTCCTGTACGCGCCCGGCACCGACCGCGGTCACCACATGGCGGCACCCACGCTGCTCGCGAAGCCGGCCGGGTAGACCCCGACGTCGCAACGCCTCCTCACAGATCGGGGCCACATCCCGATCGGGACCAGGACCCGGACGCTGCTCATCGTGGAGGGTGGTCATCCATCGAGAGGTTCCGTCGTCTCAGGGGTTCCCGGTTTGCGGGACCGGGCCCGAGCGACCGACCAGGTGAGGCCGCCGGTGACGGTGACCGGCAGGATGGCCCATGCGGCAAGACCCGCCTGCGCCGCGAGCGCGGTGAGCACCACGGCGATGACGACTCCGAGCGCGATGGTCCAGTCGTCCCCGACGATGAAGTCGTACCAGAACCGACCGAAGCTCCTCAGCCACCTCGTCACGTCGCGCTCCCGGAGGTGAGGGTGGCCGGGCGCCGGGCCACCCCGACGATGGCCAGGGAGACGGCGAGCACCGCGACCAGCAAGACCAGGATCGCCGCGTCCCCGCCCGGCCAGTCGGCACCCGCGCCTTCGGCACTCCAGAACATCCCGAACGACGTGAGCATCACCCCGACACCGAACTTGAGCGTGTTCTCGGGTACGCGCGACAGGGGCGCGTGGACGAACGCGCCCACGATCACCACGATCACCAGGGCCGATGCCGCGCCGGCCGCGGCCAGGCCGATGTTGTGCTGCGCCCCACCGAAGGTCACGACGAGGAACGCCACCTCGAGGCCTTCGAGGAACACTCCTTTGAAGGCCACGGTGAACGCGTACCAGTCATGGCTCGACGACTGACCGAGCTCGTCGACCTCGGCCCGGTAGATCGCGTCCTCGTCGTGGAGCGCCTTGAGCCCACTCGCTCGCAGGATCGCCTTCCGCAACCACTGCAACCCGAAGATCAACAACACCGATCCGACCACCACGCGAAGCGCATCGATCGGCAAGCGGGTGATCGCCGGTCCGAGCACGACGACGATCACGGCCAACGCCACGAGTGCCGCGCCGACCCCGAACGCGGCAGAGCGCCAGCCCCGGGTGACGCCGACCGCGAGGACGATCGTGAGTGCCTCCACCATCTCGACCGCGGACGCCAGGAACGCCGCCGCGAACAACAGGACGTCATGCATACCGAGCTCCTCGATCGCGCCGGCTCACGCGTTGCAGTAGTGTATGCTACCGGTGTGGAGCCATCAGTAGCAAATGCTACGGATGCTGCGGACGAGTTCGCCGAGCGCGTCGCGAGTCACCGCGACGAGCTCGCGCCGGCCGAACGACGGGTCGCCGACCGGTTGCTCGACCTCGGCCCTCCCGGGACGCTGCTCTCCGCCGCCGCGATCGCCGAGCTGCTCGGCACGAGCGACGCCACGGTCGTGCGCACCGCCAAGGCCCTCGGATACCGCGGCCTCGCCGACCTGCGCCGAGCACTCGCCGCGCAGGGCAACAACCCGCCACCCGGCGAACGACTCCGTCGAACGCTCGAGCAGACCAGCGGTGACGAGCTCTTCGCCTCGGTGATCGGCGGTCAGCTCTCGGCGCTCGATTCGCTCAGCCGCGACGTCTCCCCCACGGTCTTCCAAGACGCAGTCACGATTCTCGCCCGCAGCGACCGGGTGGTGTGGCGGGGAGTCGGACCTTCGGCCTACCTCGCCGGCTATGGACAGATGCTGACGCAGAGGATCGGCAGACCCAGCAGTGCACTCGTGCACACCGGAACATCGTTCGCCGACGAGCTCCTCACTCTCGCACGCAACGACGCGGTCGTGGTCTTCGCGTACGGCCGCCTCCAATCACACGTCCAGGTGCTCCTCGACCGCGCCGCAGCTCTCGAAGCCCCGATCGTCCTCATCACCGACACGCTCGGACGCAAGCTCAAGGGCGCCGTGAGCGCGACGCTCCAATCCGGTCGCGGGGCACCCGGCCTCTTCGCCAGCCACGGGACCACCCTGGTCGTCATCGAAGCGCTCGTCCTCGCGCTTGCCGCCACTGACCGCGCCAGATCGGATGCAAGCCTCACAGCCCTCAACGAGCTGCGCGCCGCGCTCGCGGGCCGACGAATCGACGTCGATACGCCATGACGTCCTCGCGCGATCCGCGATCACGTGCTTTCGACCTCCGCGCGAGGTCACATTGACGGTCGAATCATGATGACGCAGTACGAGAAGCTCCTCGCGACGGTTCCCTGCTTCCGCGAGCTGGATCGGCAGGAGACGCGCGTGGTCGCGGGACTCGTCGATGTCATGCTCGTTCCCGCCGGTCGACCGATCTCCCCGGCGAAGGGAGAGAGCCTCGCCGGGGTGCAGGGCGCACGACACCATCAGACCTCGGCGCGGTTCGCGGTGCCGGCGCGCTCGTCGACCAGCTGCTCCTCGGCCGCGTGTGAGGAGCCATCCGGGAGCTCGGGGAAGCCCGACACGCTCTTGGCCGCGTGTGCACGAACATCCTCGGCGTAGAACCGCATGTGGCCGCCGGGCGTGCGAAAGGTTCGCAGCACCCCCATCCGCCCCCACCGACTCGCAGTCCGTGCGGTGACCCCGAACACGGCCGCAACCTCCCGGGGCCGCATGGGCTCCGCATTGCGACGTTCGCTCCCAGCCATCAATCGCTCCTCCCGGTTCCCGGGAGCAATCGCTGAACTGACCAAAAGGGAAACGGTGTTGTGTTCGGTGCGATGCCCCGGACGGAGTGGGGCTCACGGCGCGGTGTGGTCATGTGGTCACGCGCCCGCTCTGGCCCATGACGGCACAACGGCTCCGAACGCCGCGGGCGAGCAGCGTTCGGAGCCGTTGCCGTGAGGGCGCAAGTGACGAGCCCTCGCCCGGAGTCGTCGCTCTAGTGCACGTGCACCCACACCATGCTCGAGACCGGCTGACCGAAGTCGGTGACCCCATCGCCCTTCGGCGTGGTGTCGTCGAACAGGCAGAACTGCACCCAGGCCATGCCCTTGGTGAGCGTCTTGTAGCCGGTCTTGCCCTCGACCTGGTCCACGGTGAATCGGGCGGTGTGCGTCTTGCCGTTGCAGTTGATCGCGTTGCGGTGGCTGTCCTCCCAGCGCGTCGCCGTGCCGCTCGAGCCCGAGCCCTCAGCTGCGATCGCGGGATCGACCTTGCCGGCATCGTTCTGCTTGACCGACACCCAGAGATGCCCCGGGTTCGCCGTCGGGTCCGCAATCGTGCAGCGGTACTGCGCGAGCACATGCGCGACGCCCGGAACCGACTTGTCGATCTTCACCGTTCCGACGACCTTCGCCGTCGTTCCGTGTCCACGACCCGCGGCGCCGGCGGAGACTGCAGGTCCCGCGACGAGAACGCCGGTGGTGAGGAGTGCGCCGAGGAGCAACCCGCTCCTGAGAACCGACTTCATGATTTCCCCCAGCTCGAAGATGTTGCCTGTCGGCAGGGCTATCGCTGCTCAGGGCCGGGAGGAAACGGGGCATGGAGCTCTGCAACGGCGCGGTCCCGGGCCGGTGCGAGGACGTGGGGCTCAGGGTTTTGCGTGCCCGGCGGGCGCGCCGAGCTCCCGGGGGTCGCTCCACTCTGCCCGGGCGAAGCTCCGCTCTGGCCCGGCGCGGAAGCCGGCCTGCCCGGCGTGGAACCCGACTGGCCGGGGGTGGAACCGGTCAGCCCGGGGGTGGAGCCGGTCCGGCCCGGCGCCGCGCCGGAGCTGCCGGGCGTGACCGCAGAGGACCCGTCTCCCCCGTGCCCGGGCGCAGAACCCGAGCTCCCCGGCGCGCCGGCCGCCGGCTCGGACGATCGGCCCCGAACCGTGCCCGAGCTCGCGGGCGACGCGCCTCCCGTGGAGGCCGTGGGCTGCGACCGACTGCCGCTCGATGGATCTGCGACTGGTGCCGTCGTCGGTGCCGCCGGCGCGGAACCGCTGTCGCCGTGCGGCTCGGGCCTGCCGGACGGCGCGCGGGGCCCGGAGTGGCCCGGGATCTCCCAGCCGACCGCGCCGGCCATGCGGGACACCTGCCGTTGCGCCGGCCCCGGGAGATCTCCGGCCGCGGCGAGCCCACAGGTCAGACCGAGCACTCCGACCGTTGCGGCGATCGGCACCGCGAACCCGCGCAGTCGGCGACCTCGGGCGCGCTCGATGCCGACCCGGCGCGAACCTCCGTGCTTCTCGGTGAGCGCGGTCTCCATCGCCGCGAGATGCGCCGACCGCACCTCGGAGCGCGGAGCGACACGCAGCTCATCGCGCCAGACGCGGAGCTGTTCGCCCACCGCTCCGGATCCGACCATGAGGTCTTCGTGGCTCGTCACGGGCATCACTGAGCAATCGTCGGGGGCCACGGTCAGGAAACGGCCGGCAGGGTCAGGCTGGGACGCAACGCGGCAAGGGATCGGCGCCGCAGCGTCCCCACCGCGTCGGGCTTCGAGCCCAGGACGGCGGCTCGCCGGGCCGTGCAACGAACGGTTCGCCGCCGTAGCCTGCCGTCATGAGCGTCGTCGATGATCTCTTGGCGAATCCCGGCATGTATGTCGGTGTGGACACCGTCGCCGATTCGGACCTTCGTGGCGCAGCGCGGCTCGTCGTCACTCCTCTCCCCGGTGGCGGCGGCGTCACTCTCGACTACGAGATCCTCAACGGATCGACGCCGGATCGAGTGCTCGGCCACGTCGAGCACACGGTGCTGGCGCGAACCCATGACGGCGCCACGATCATGGTGATCGGTCACCCGCATGCCGAGTCGGTTGCAGTCCTTCGCGAGACGACGCCGGGGACCTTCGAGCTCGGACCCGAAGGGTCGCCGTTCCCCATGAAGGTTCTGCTGTCGGTTCCCGAACCCGGACGGCTCCGGCATTCGTGGTGGTACGGACGGCCCGGAGGCGAAGCGGTCGAACGCGACGTCTCGGAGCTGACGCGCACGAGCTGAGACACAGCGGTTCCGCGCGCCTGGGACCGTGCGGGCCGGGACCACTGCGTTGCGGTCCTCGGCGCACAGGTCTGGGCTTGCCTCGTCGTCGACGGCCCTCAAGGCACCTCCGGGACATGACGATGATCTGACCGAGGTGCGACGGCGAGTGACGGGCACTCCTGACTCGGATCGCGCCTCCGCTCCGGCAACGCCCCGTATGGCAGGAGAGGATTCGTGGATTCCGCCGACGTCATGAGCTCAGGTCCGAGGGCACCGATGTTGGAGCAGCTGGCGGCGATCGTGGAGTCGAGTGACGACGCGATCGTGGCCAAGTCCTTGGACGGGACGATCCTCAGCTGGAACTCGGCCGCCGAGCGGATGTACGGCTACGCCGCCGAGGAGGTGCTCGGGCAAGGCATCTCGATCATCGTGCCGCACGACCGCGCGCGCGAGCTGTCGTCGATCATGGCGGCGCTCGCCCGGGGTGAGCGCGTGGACCACCTCGAGACAAGGCGCCGACGCAAAGACGGGTCGGTCTTCGACGTGTCCCTCACGGTGTCGCCGATCCGAGATCGGTCGGGATCGATCGTGGGAGCTTCGTCGGTCGCACGAGACATCGGTGATCGCAAGCAGGCCGAAGTGGCGCTCCAAGCCCGTGAGGAAGCGTTGGAGCGAACGTGCAGCCTCTTGGAGAAGGCCGAGGCACTGAGTCGCACCGGCAGCTGGATGCTCGAGCTCGGTGACCCTCCAGCTCTGTTCTGGTCGAAGGAGTGCTACCGGGTCCTGGGCCTGGACGAGTCGGATCCGATGTCCGTCGAGCGGTTCTTCTCGCTGGTGCACCCCGATGACGTCGACCGATTGAACACCGCCATGGGTGGGGCACTCGACGCGCACGAGGCGTACGAGATCGAGCACCGCATCGCCGCCCACGACGGGTCGTATCGATGGCTCCACGTCTGGGCGGAACCGGAGTACGACGAGGCCGGCGCTCCGGCCCGTGTGCTGGGGGTCGCGCACGACGTGACCGCACGAAGGGAGGCGGACGCTGCTCTCCGCGCCAGCGAGCGCAGGTTCCGTCTCCTGGCCGAGAATGCGCACGACTTCATCTTCCGGTTCGAGCTCGTTCCCGAACGGCGCTTCGACTACGTCAGCCCGGCGTCCCTCGCGGTCACCGGCTTCGCGCCCGAGGAGCTCTATCAGGATCCCAGCCTGATCGATCGGCTCGTCGATCCCGCCCGGACCGCCGAGCTGGAGGCCGCCTTCGGCCTCGGCCTGCTCGCCGATCCACTCGACGTCGAGTTCCGCCGGCGTGACGGAGGTGTCGGTTGGGTCAATCAGCAGCTCACCTTCATTCGCGATGAAGCCGGCGCGGTGATTGCGGTCGAAGGGATCTCGCGCGACGTGACTCGACGAAAGCTGGCGGAGGACCGGCTCGAGCACCTCGGCCTCCACGACGCGCTCACCGGGCTCCCGAACCGATTGCTGCTACGCGACCGCATCAACCTGGCATTGGCTCGTGCAGCACGACAGGATGCCCGCGTCGCGGCGGTCGCGTTCGATCTCGACGACTTCACTCTGATCAATGACAGCGAAGGAACGGAAACTGGCGACATCGTTCTCAGGGTGATCGCCGAGCGCCTCGCGCTGGTGACGCCACCCGATGGCACCGTCGCCCGCGTCGGGAACGACGAGTTCCTTGCGATCGCGAACGTGGTCAATGAAGACGAAACGCTGGCGTTGGTTGACCGGATGCGGAGAGTCACACGCGATCCCGTTCCGACCGATGGCGGTGACCTGCACGTCGAGGCGAGCCTGGGTGTTGTGGTGCAAGCCCCGACGTCGAGCGCGTCGACGCTCGTGCGTGACGCGGGCCTGGCGCTGGCACGCGCCAAGCTGCAGCAGGTTCCTGGCGCGGTCGAGTTCTTCAACCCTGACATGCGCGACCGGACGAACGATCGATTCGCTCTGATCAGTGACCTGCACAGGGCCATCGAGCGCGACGAGTTCACACTTCACTACCAGCCGGTGGTGAGCCTGCTCGATGGTCGGATCACCGGCGCCGAGGCTCTCATTCGGTGGCACCATCCAGCACGGGGGCTTCTCGCGCCGGGTGACTTCATCGGAGTGAGTGAGGAGACGGGCCACATCATCGAGCTCGGCGGGTGGGTGCTCCGTAATGCGTGCACTCAGCTTCGCGATTGGTCCCGTCTCGGCGTTGACCTCGAGCACCTCAGCCTTGCGGTCAACGTCTCGCCCCGTCAGCTCCAGGTGTCCGGCGTCATCGACCAGTTCGCGGAGATCATCGACGACAGCGGGATCGATCCCGGAAAGCTCACTCTCGAGATGACCGAGAGCGTGCTCATGGATGACCTTGACCGGTTCGGCACCATCCTGAACGAGTTGCGGAAGCTCGGAGTCAGGATCGCGGTGGACGACTTCGGCACCGGATACTCGTCGCTCGTCTACTTGAAGCGCCTCCCGTTCGACACGCTCAAGATCGATCAGGAGTTCATCAGGCACCTCGGCCAGGATCCCTACGACGGCGCAATCGTCGCCAGCGCGCTCGCAATCGCTCGCGCAATGCGACTCTCGGTCGTGGCTGAAGGTGTCGAGACCGAGGCGCAGCTCTCCGAGCTCCGCAACATGCGTTGCGACTCGATCCAGGGCTTCTTCGTCGCCGAGCCGCTACCCGAGCCGGAATTCCGGTCTCTCGTGCTCTCGGGCAAGACCTGGTGACGACCGAACCGCCGTCGGCGCCTGCGGCGTCGACAGACCAGGTTCGAGGGGAGGGCTCTGGCAGGATCAAGGTTTGGGGAAAGGGGAGACCGTGAGCGATGTGGTGCTGGTGGACGTGGACCACGGCGTGGCCACGATCACGATCAACCGTCCCGAAGCGCGCAACGCGCTCAACCGGGAAGTCCGACGCCGACTGCCGGAGGTCGTCACCGCCCTCGAGGACGACCCGGATGTCGACGTGATGATCCTCACCGGTGCGGACCCCGCGTTCTGCGCCGGCATCGACCTCAAGGAGCTCGGCTCGGGCCAGGCAACAGGGACCCGCGCCGACCTGGGGACGACTCGCGGCGCGCTCCCGCCGCGCCAGAAGCTCCTCATCGGCGCGGTGAACGGCGTCGCCGTGACGGGCGGCTTCGAGATCGCGCTCGCGTGCGACTTCCTGGTCGCGTCCGAACACGCCCGGTTCGCCGACACCCACGCGCGGGTCGGGATCATGCCGGGCTGGGGCCTGACGGTGTTGCTCCCCCAACGCATCGGTGTCGCCCGGGCTCGCGAGATGAGCGTCACGGGGAACTTCGTCGACGCGCAGCTTGCGTACGACTGGGGCCTCGTCAACCACGTCGTCCCGCACGCGGAGCTCCTCCCCTTCTGCCGGCAGCTCGCGGCCGACTGCCGCACGATCGACCAGATCGCGGTGCGCCGGATGTTGCGCACCTACGAGGAAGGCAGCCTCGTGAACGTCGACGAAGCGTGGACGATCGAGGACCGGGTCTCACGCGAGTGGCAGGGCGACCGCTTCGACCCGGCCGAGGTCGAACGCAAGCGTGCCGCGATCGTCCAGCGAGGCCGCGAGCAGACGAACGGCTAGCGCAGCACTGCCGCGCCGCGGCCGGGATGCAGACCGAGCTGACGCCCGCGCACGCCGTTGTCAGCGGTGAATGATCATCCTGTCGTCACGGTGGTCGTCGATGCGGCGAGCAGAGCTCGGAGCTCGCCGACGGCAGCGATCGCACTGTCGTCGTCGTCCGCGCACGGGATCACGTTGAAGGCTGAGCACCCGGCTTCGATGTAGGGGTGCAAGAGCTCCGCCACCTGCTCGGGTGTGCCGTACGGCGAGTAGCGCTCGAACGGCTCGAAGGGCATCTGGTAGAAGGCCTGCATGGCCGTGGCCAATGGCTCGCGCGCCGCCTCGCGCGTGGCTGCAAAGCCGCACCACACATTGAGCGCGTGCTCGAACCGGCCCGGGACCCGCCCGGCCTCGGCGGCTTCCGCGGCGATCCGGTCGCTCACCGCGGCATACCGGCGTGGCGAGACCCAAATTCCGAGCCAGCCGTCGCCGAGTGTCGCAGCTCGGCGTACCGCCGCATCTGATCGTCCACCGACGATCAGAGGGATCGCCGGTACCGGCGCGGGCACGATCAGCGCGTCCTCGAGCGAGAAGAATTCACCGTCGAAGTCAGTCGGCGTGCCCTCGGCCAGGCTTCGCAGGATGCGAAGGCATTCGTCCATCCGGCGTCCGCGCGTCTTGGGCTCGACGCCGCAGATCTCGATCTCGTGAGGGTCCTCGCCCCCGATCCCGACGCCGAGCGTGAGCCGACCGGGCGCGAGCTCCGCGATGGTGGCGAGCTGTCGGGCGACCGGGACCGGGTGGCGAAGCGGCAGGAGGTAGAGCCCCACATAGACCGGCAGCTCAGCCTGCGCCACCAGGAGCGAGCTCGCGGTGATGAGCCCGTCCGAGCCCGCACCGACGAAGAAGCTCACATGATCGCCGACGCAGAGATGATCGATTCCCGCTTCGGCGATGCGGCCGAGCGTGGCACGGAGTTGATCCAGACTCCTGCTCTGCTCGTTCAGCGACGCGGGAAAGAGCCCGACGCGGAGCTCGGCCATTGCTGTCCCCGATCTGTGCACGCCCGACAACGAGCGGCTTCACGACGGGCGGCATCGCGGAGCCATGACGCTTCATACACCCCTCGCGCGGTTCACCGCGCGTGCGAGGCGACGAACGCGGAGGCGGTGATCGCCGTAGGCTCGTCGAGGACGTCGAATTCCCGAACCGAGAGGTCGGCGAACGCCGGGTTGGCCGCGATGGACCGGTACAGGTCCGTGTCGCGGGTGCGGTCCGCGGACGCCCGGTCCGCGAAGAGGTAGATCCCGCCGTAGGTACCGGCGTCGTCGTCGGCGATCCACACCTTGGCGAGGAGCCCCGGCCACTCCGTGAAGGCGGGCGCCACTTCGGTGACATGGTCCGCGTAATCGGCAGGCGTGAGACCGTCGAGGCGGAAGGTGACGATTCGTGCGTGCATCGGTCATCCCTTTCGGGTCAGGGCCGCGCGGGTCGGCGGCCGGGAGAGCGTACGAAGCGGTGTCCCCAGCCGGCATCGGCCGTTCGCTCCATTCCGCTGCACGCCGGTGCCGGCCGGCGCGCGTGCGTTGCTCGAGCGCCTCGAGAGAGACGGCCGTATCCTCTCGAGATGGAGTCCGAGCGGGTCGCAGACCGCTTGGCGGTGGCCGCTGCCGCAGCACTGGTCGGCCGGGAGCAGGAACGTGACCAGCTGCGCGCATGGGTGATGGACCCGGACGGACCTTCGGCAGTCTTCATTCACGGCCCGGCGGGCATCGGCAAGACCGCGCTCGTGACGGGCACGCTCGGCGGTCCGACCACAGTGGTCGTCGACGGTCGGGAGATCGAGCCGACACCAGCCACGGTGCTCGCCCACATCGGCACCGTGCTGGGGCTCGGAGTCGCCGCACCCACGCTCGGGCAGGTCGCCGACGCGATCGCGGTCGGTTCTGTCGGCACACTCGTCATCGACAGCTACCAGCGGTTGGGGGTCGTCGATGGGTGGCTGCGCAACCGGCTGTTGCCATCGCTGCCCGCCCGCACGACGACCGTGCTGGTCGGGCGCAACCCACCCAACGTCGCCTGGCGTACGGCGCCGGGTTGGCGCCAGCTCCTCGTGGACGTGCTCCTCGGCCCCCTGACCGAGGCCGGCGCCGCCCAGCTCGTCGCCCGAAAGGGTCTCGCGGGTGACCGCGCCGAGCGCGCGCAACGCTTCGGGCGTGGTCACCCGCTCGCCTTGGAGCTCGCGTGCGAAGCACTCGTCCGCCACCCTGATCTCGTCGTCGGAGACGCTCCGCCGGCGGAGGTCGTCGAGGAGCTGGTCGAGGTGCTCTTCGACGATCTCGATCCGGAGCTCCGCGACGTCGTCGAGGCAGCCGCGGTGCTGCGGCGGGTCACGGTGCCGGCATTGGCAGCCGTGCTGGAGCGGGACGAGGCGGCGGCGGAGCAGGCCTGGGTCGCACTCCGGGACCTGCCGTTCGCGACCGTTCGTCCTGACGGTGTGGAGCTGCAGGCAGTCGTGCAGGACGTGACGGTCACCAGGCTGGAGCTGCGCGATCCCGCCCGAGCCCGTGACCTTCGGCGCCGGGCCGCCGGTGCGGCGATGGCAACCGTGCAACACGCCCCGGGCTGGGCCGCCACGGCCGACCTGTTGCACCTCGTGCAGAACCCGGTCGTCCGCAGCGCCTTCATCCCGCCTGCCGGCGCCCAGCACCCGGTGGAGACGGCGACCGCGACCGACCTGCCGGACGTGCTGGCAATCACCGAGCGGCACATCGGCGCGGACGAGAGCGCGCGGCTGCAGTGCTGGTGGCACCACCATCCTGAGGGTCTTTCGGTTTCGCGAGGACCGGGCGGCGGCGTGCAGGCGTTCAGCATGGTCGTCGAGGCGGCCGCGGTGGCGCCTGAGCTTCTGCGCGACGATCCCGCGGCCTCGGCGATGGCGGCAGACCTGCAGGCCCGGCCTCTCCGTCGCGGTGGCCGCGCGCTGCTCAGCCGCCGGATGGTCACTTCGGAACGCGGGGCGCGGCCGTGCCCGGATCTGGCCCTGATGATCGTCGACCTGAAACGCACCTACCTCGAGATGCGGCCCGATCTCCTCCGCGTCTACGACACCGCGTACGCCGACGGACCCCTCGCCCCGATGCTGCAGGCGCTCGGCTTCGCGCTCGTGTCCCGCGGGCAGTCGGTGGACCTTTGGGCGCTCGACATGCCGACCGGCAGTGTCGACGCCTGGATCGCCGGGCACATCGAGCTGGAGACCTCGGGTGCCGCGGTGGCGTCGACCACTGATTCGTCCCGGCAACGGGTCGCGTCACTCAGCGCTCGAGAGCGGGAGGTGCTGGCCGCGCTGGCCGACGGCCTGACCAACCAGGAGCTGGCCGACCGGCTCTTCATCAGCGAACGCACCGCCAATCGGCACCTCAGCAACATCTTCACCAAGCTCGGCGTCCGCAACCGAACCGCCGCCGCCCGAATCGCGATCGAGGCCGGGCTGGCCGCTTGATCGTCGCCCCGTCTCGTTGGCGCGAACGCTCCACGTCCCTCACCACCTTCGCTGTACGCGCGCGCTTGCCGGATGCGCGTCCAACCGCCACGGTTCCACTGCATGATCCGGGACGCGGGCGCCACCGCCGAGGGACGCGATCTCCACTTGTCGTGCCATGGGCCGAGGCCGAGTCCGGGTAGGTAGCGCGACGGCCGCATCTGATCACGCGCTCCGCGGTGTCTTCCCGTGCCGTTCACCAGCGCGCGACTCCCCCTAGGCTCTGCCGTCGTTGTCGTGCGTGCTGCCCGCGAGCGCCGCGTCGGGTGCAATCGAAGGGACACTGGATGCCGCTGCGGCCAGTTGCTCCACCCGCGGTCGATGAAGCGAGTCGCGTCATGGCCGCCGGGTCCGACCACGGGCCTGGTCCGGCGCGCCGAGGATTCGGGGCCGGTCGGTCGATCGTCGTCGGCGCGATTCTCGCGGCCCTGTTGTCGGCGTCGGCGGTGACGGTTCTCGGTCAGCTCTGGAACCAACCGCTCGACGTCCCGTTCCAGTACGCCCACACGCAGGGGGACGACGAGCAAGACGCCACCCTCGACATGATGCTCATCAAGAACGTGCAGGAGACCGGCTGGTTCAACACGAATCCGAAGCTCAACGCACCGTTCGAACAGCACTGGGCCGAGTGGCCGATGGGGGGAGACCTCCTTGCCTACACGTTGAAGAAAGGCATCGTCGAGACGACAGGCGATGTTCCACTCACCCTGAACCTCTTCTGGCTTCTGACGTTCCCACTGACCGCGCTCATCGCCTTTCCCGTCCTGCGGTCGCTCCGGTGTTCGTGGGCCGCCGCGCTCATCGCCGCGGTCCTGTTCTCCCTCGCGCCGTACCACTTCCGGAACGGTGTCGGTCACGAGAACCTCGCGTTCTACGTCGGCGTGCCGATCATCGTGCTCCTGTGCATGAAGATCCTCGGCCCCGACAGCGCGCTTCCGGCGGTGGGCGAGCTGCGACACCTCGCCACGTGGCGACGCCTTGCTTGGCTGCTCCTCGGCGCCGCGCTGATCGGCGTGACGGGGATCTACTACCTGAGCTTCCTGCTGTCCCTGCTCGTCATCTGCGCAGTCGTGAGCGCGCTGGCTCGCCGCCGACCGAGCCGGCTTCTGATGGCCGCGCTCTTCGGTGCGGTCGGGCTCGCGGCATCGCTGTTGGCCAACCTCCCGACGCTCCTCTATCGGTGGCAACACGCCCCCAACCCACTCGGGGTCCCGGACCGTGCGCCCGGGGTCTCCGAGCTGTATCCCCTCCGGATCGTCGAGCTGCTGAGCCCCGTGACCGGCCACCGCTTCGGGCCGTTCGGGACGCTCGCGGACCACCTCTCCGAGCCTGGCAACCATGGGCTCGCCACCTCCGCCCTCGGGCTCTTCGCAGCCATCGGCTTCACGTGCGCGGTCGTGGCCGTGCTCGTACGGGCATTGCGGGGCGAGGATCGCCGCGGGTGGTCGTTCGAGGCGCGTCTCGGCATCGTCATGCTCGGCGCGCTCTTTCTCGGGACCAAGGGAGGCTTCGCCCGCCTGCTCGAGTCCACCGGCCTCGATGGCATTCGCGCCTGGTCGCGCATCGCTATCGTCGTCGCGTTCGCGGCCGTCGCCGTGACGGCCCGCCTGCTCGACCGGCTCCGGGTAGCCATCCATCGCCGCGGGTGGCCTTCGTTCGCCTGGACATCCGGGCTGGCGCTCGTGCTGGTCGTCGGCCTGCTCGATCAGGCATCACCGGTGTTGATGCCGGACGCTCAGGGACACGCGCGACTCTGGCATGCGGACGACGCGTTCGTCGCGTCACTGGAGCATCAGCTTCCCGACGATGCGATGGTCTTCCAGCTGCCGGTCGTCGACTTTCCGGAGCACGGCGCATCCGTGCAGATGGCTGCTCACGATGAGATCAAGGAGGGCTATCTCCACTCGACGACACTCCGCTGGAGCGCGGGAGGAATGAGGGGTCGCGATGGTGAGTGGCAATGGCCGGCTGCAGCCCTCCCGACGCGGGACCTCCTCCGAGGAGTCATTGCGATGGGGTTCTCAGCGCTGGTGCTGGACCGCTACGGATATCACCGGCGTGGGATCGCGCAGCTTCACGAGCTCGAGGCACTGCTCGGTACGCCGGTTGCGACCCGAGGAGACCGTCTGGTCGCGTGGGACCTGTCGGCCGCCCGCGCGGCTCTGATCGGCCGCGCGAGCCGGTCCCACCAGCGCGCCCTTGCCAGGCAGCTGCTCGACGCCCCGCGCCTCTACCTTTCCAGCGACGTCGAACCGATCGTCGATCGGGGAGATCGTCACGCGATCTGCGCGTCCGGTTCGCTCTCGCTCGTGAATCCCGCGAAGACTCGACGCCGCCGCGAGCTCGTGATCGACTTCGACCCACGGTCCTCCGCCGCGCGGCGCGGGTACCTGACGATCCATGGACACCGGACGCCGATCTCAGCTGATCGACGCGTCAACCACGTCTCGGTCCAGCTCCGTCCGGGCACGACGACGGTGGAGATCGCGGTTTCCACTCCGGGACTCCGCTGCGCTTTCGCGCCGCTGGACGCTCTCCCCTCCGTCTCCGCGCGCATCCAGCCGTCGATTCACTGATCGGTGGGGCCGCGCCGAGGCGGTGGGAGGTGGACCACGCGATGCTCGGCGGGATGGCGCCTCGGCCGGGTCCGATCAGATACCTCGAGCGACGGCCTGCAGATCGCGTACCAGGTCGTGGGCGACGGTCCCGTCGATGTCGTCTTCGTGCCGGGGCTGGCGAACCACATCGAGGCGCTGTGGTACATCCCGGAGCTCTCGA
>DASXXX010000160.1:0-11167 GCA_036502765.1 Acidimicrobiia bacterium
CGCGGGGCCGTCACCGTGAACCCGGGTCCGCCCGCCGGCCCTCGAGCCGTTCGCGGCGGCGCCGGTCGCGCTCGCGGCGGACCCGCTTCACCGTCAGCGGGTCGTAGTCATAGGCCTCGGGCACGTCGACCAGGTGCCGGAGGATCTCGTAGTAGCGGGTCGCGGAGACTCCGAGCTCGGTGCGGATGGCCGCCTCCTTCGGTCCGGGACGACTCCACCAGTCCCGTTCGAAGTCGAGGATCGCGCGATCGCGCGCAGCAAGGCCCATCAGGCCCGTGATCTTGGCACCCCGAGGTGCTCGGGAAGCGGATATCCGGTGGCTTCCCGCCGGGATTGCCGCGAATGTCAGGTGATGACGCTGCGGATGACCTCGCCCGCTTCCATGGCCCGGAACGCGTCGTTCACCTCGTCGAGGTGGATGTGGCGCGACACCATCGAGCCGATGTCGAGCCGACCGGTCTCGACGAGCTGCACGAATCGCGGGAAGTCGCGCCGCACCTGGGCCGAGCCGTACATGCACCCGAGGAGCGCCTTGTTGCCGGCGAAGAGCGACATGGCCGGGAACGTGACGGTGGCGTCGAACCGAGCCATGCCGACCACCACCGCGGTGCCACCGGCGCGCGCGATGTCGTAGGCCTGGAGGATCGTCTCCGGGAGCCCGATCACCTCGAACGCGTAGTCGGTGCCGCGACCGCTGGTGGCGGCGCGCACCTGCTCCACCACGTCGCCGTCGGCGGGGTCGATGAGATCGGTGGCGCCGAACTGCTCGGCGGTCTTGCGCTTCATCGCCACCGGGTCGATGGCGAAGATGCGCGACGCGCCCGCGATGCGCGCGCCCTGGATGACCGACTGGCCGACACCACCGCAGCCGATCACGGTGACCGTCGCGCCCGGCTTCACCTGCGCGGTGTTGAGCGCGGCACCGACACCGGTGGTGATGGCGCAGCCGATGAGCGCGAGCTGCTCGGACGGGAGATCGGTCTCGACCTTCACCAGCATCGACTCGTCGACGGTCATCTCGTCGGCGAAGGTGCCGAGACCGCTCGCGCCGATCACCGGGCTGCCGTCGCCGCGCGTCGCCTTCGGCACGAACATGTGCGCGCCCATCGTCTCGCACAGCTGCGACTGGTCGCGCAGGCAGAAGAAGCAGTTGCCGCACGCAGGGGTGAACGACGAGATCACACGGTCGCCGATCCGGACGCGCGACACGTCGCTCCCGACCGCGAGCACGGTGCCCGCACCTTCGTGGCCGAGGATGACCGGCGGGGGCAGCGGCACGCTGCCGTTGGCGAAGCTGAGGTCGGAGTGGCAGACACCACTGGCGTCGATGCGCACGAGGGCGTCGTGCGGGCCGATGACCGGCGCAGTGACCTCTTCGATCACCAACGGCTCGTTGTACGCGGTGAGGATGGCAGCTCGCATGGGTCCCCCTGGTTCAGCGGTCGATGTTCGCGAGCCGGGTGTCGGAATCGAACCGACGACATCTTCTTTACAAGAGAAGTGCTCTACCGACTGAGCTAACCCGGCGTGCGAGAAAGGCTATCCCGCGCGACGACGCGCGATCTCGGTGCACGCGACCGCGGCTGCCGCGCTCACGTTGAGCGACTCGATGTGACCGTGCATGGGGATCGACGCGATGACGTCGCACCGCGTGCGCGCGAGACGTGACAGTCCGCGACCCTCGGCCCCGAGGACGAGCACGAGCGGCGCGTCGGCCACCGAGAGGTCGAACAGCAACTGGTCGCCGTCGGCGTCGAGACCCACGCACCACACCCCGGCGCGCTTGGCCCGGTCGAGCGCGCCGGGCACCCCGGAGACGAACGCCACCGGCAGGTGCTCGAGCGCGCCGGCCGCCGCCTTCGCGACCGCGGGCGTGAGCCCCACCGCACGGTGCGTCGCCAACACGATGCCGGTCGCACCCGCGGTCTCCGCGCTGCGCATCACCGCGCCGAGGTTCTGCGGATCGGTGACGCCGTCGAGCGCGACGAGGAAGGCGCCGGGATCGGCGAGCAGGTCGTCGAGATCGGCCGCCGGTACCGCCGCCGCGATGGCGATCACGCCTTGGGGTGCGCCGGTGCGGGCACGCCGTTCGATCTGGTCGGGCGGCACGGACTTGATCCGCACCCCGGCCTCACGGGCGAGCGATTGGAGCTCGGTCAGCTCGGGGGCGTCGTCGGCGCCCGACGAGACCATGAGCTCGTGCACCTTGCGGTGCCCCGCAACCAGCAGCTCACGCACCGCCCGACGACCTTCGATCTGCTGCCCACGGTCGTCGCGTCCCGATCCTCGCTGCGCCTGGCCTCTCTGCTCGCGGCCCTGCTCGCGGCCCTGGTCGCGCCCCTTCTCCTCGAACTGGCGTCGTTGACGGGGTGCCTGACCCCGCTTGTCGACGCCGGTTCGGTTGGGGGCGCGGCGGGTGGGGCGTTTCTTGGGGGGTGTCATCGGCGCCAGACCGTCCCGGTCGGGGTGTCCTCGAGCTTGATGCCGCGCGCCGTGAGGTCGTCGCGGAGGGCGTCGGCGCGGGCGAAGTCACGGGCGGCGCGCGCTTCGTCGCGCTCGCGCACGAGCGCGTCGATCTCGGAGTCACCTTCACCGCTGTCACTCGTGGCGTCGAGGCCGAGCACGCCGAGCAGTTGGTCGATTGCATTGACCAGTGCGGACGCGCGGTCGACGTCGCCGTCGTCGAGGGCTCGGTTGGCATCGCGCACCGCCTCGAAGATCGCGGCCAGCGCGTGAGCGGTGTCGAAGTCGTCGTCCATCGCCGCACGGAACGCTTCGATCGTCCGGTCGTGAGGCGGTTCGTCGGTCCGACCCTCGGCGCGACGGAACAGCGCGTCGAGCCGATCGATCGTCCGGGACGCGGCGGTGAGCTCGGTCTCGCCGAGATCGGCGGCGCGGCGGTAGTGCGTCTGCAACATGGCCAACCGCACCGCGCGCCAGTCGTGCTCGGCCAACGCGTCCTCGACGGTGGTGAAGTTGCCGAGCGACTTCGACATCTTGTCGCCGCCGATGGTGACCATGCCGGTGTGGACCCAGTGGCGAGCGAACGGATGGCCGGCACCCTCCGCCTGCGCCCGCTCGTTCTCGTGGTGCGGGAACGCGAGGTCTTCACCGCCGCCGTGGAGGTCGAACCCCTCCCCCAGTAGGTCGAGTGACATGGCCGAGCACTCGATGTGCCAGCCGGGTCGGCCCTCGCCCCACGGCGAGTCCCACGCGGGCTCGCCGGGCTTCGCCGCCTTCCACAGCGCGAAGTCCATCGGGCTGCGCTTGGCATCGTCGACGTCGACACGCGCGCCCGCCGACTCGCGCAGCTCCTCGATCGTGCGGTGCGGCAGCGCGCCGTAACCCGGGAAGGTCTCGACCGCGAAGTACACGCCCTGGTCCGGCACCTCGTACGCGTGCCCGCGCTCGACCAACTCACCGATGAGGGCCAGCATGCCGTCGATGTAC
The DNA here is from genome assembly GCA_036502765.1 of Acidimicrobiia bacterium. GTDB lineage: Bacteria > Actinomycetota > Acidimicrobiia > IMCC26256 > DASPTH01 > DASUAS01. Next base: position 3,451 of record DASXXX010000160.1, read on the forward strand.
CCGGTGGCGTGCGGCCGGTGATCGGCGTCGCGCACGTTCAGCCGATGCATGCGGTCGAAGTAGACGGCTTCGAACTCGGTCGCGATCTCGGGCTCGGTCCTGCCCTCACGCGCGGCGCGGGCGATGATCTTGTCCTCGACGTCGGTGACGTTGCTCACGAACGTCACGGCGAACCCCGCCCATTCGAGGTAGCGCCGGATGGTGTCGAACGCCACCGCAGTACGGGCGTTGCCGATGTGCGGCGTGTCGTAGACGGTCGGACCGCACACGTAGATCGACACCGCGCCCGGCTCGCGCGTGGTGAGCTCGACGGTGTCGCGCTGCAGCGTGTCGCGGATGCGGATCATGGCGGGTCGAGGGTACTGCTCAGTCGCCGGACGACTCGCCCGATTCCAGCAGCGCGACCGCCCAGCACTGGATGCCTTCGCGTCGCCCCACCGCACCGATGCCCTCACCCCGCTTGGGCGTGATCGACACGTGCGCGCCGCCGAGCGCCTCGCACACCGCGTCGGTCATCGCCGGGAGGTGCGGTGCGAGTCGCGGCTCCTCGGCGTTGACGACGACGTCGACGTTCACCACCGACCAGCCCGCGGCCCCCACCCGAGCCACGACGTCGCGCAGCAACGCGATCGACGACGCGTCGCGGTACGTGTCGTCGGATGCCGGGAACAGCGTGCCGAGATCAGGCAACCCGGCGGGACCGAGCAACGCGTCGGCGACCGCGTGGCACACCGCGTCGGCGTCGGAGTGACCGGCCAGGCCGCGGCCCTCGATCGTCACGCCGCCGAGCACCAGCGGGCGCGCGTCGCCACCGAACGGGTGGACGTCGTAGCCGAGTCCGACCCTGATCATCGGCCCCCGATCACGAGCGCGTCACGAGGTCTCGAGGAGGGCAGCGGCGATCATGAGGTCGGCGGGACCGGTGACCTTTAGATTGCGCGGGTCCCCGGGCACGACCACCACACTGCCGCCGAGCTCCTCGACCAGCGCGGCGTCGTCGGTGGCGTCAGCACCGTTCGCGTGCGCGTCGCGCAGGATGTCGGCGCGGAACGCCTGCGGCGTCTGCACGGCGACCAGTCCGACGCGATCGACCGTGGACGTGACCCGCACGTCGTCGACCCGTTTCAACGTGTCGGTGACCGCGAGCCCCGGGACCGCGCCGTCGGCGCCATTGCGCACCGCGTCGACCACCGCCGTGAACAGCGCGGCCGTCGCCAGTGGACGGGCGGCATCGTGCACGACCACGATCTCCGCACCGAACGACACCGCACCCAACCCCGCGCGCACCGACTCGGCGCGCGACGCACCGCCGGTGACGAGCGCGTCGACGTCGGCACCCCGCCAGTCGGACGCGTCGGGCACGACCAGCACCACCGCGTCGCACGTGGCCGCAGCAGTGGCGACCGCGTGGTCGACCAGGCGCGCGCCGCCGAGCTCGGCGAACTGCTTGGGCCCGCCGAAGCGCTCGCCCCAGCCCGCGGCGACGATGACCGCCCACACGCGCGGAACCGCCATCAGTTCGCGCTACTTCTTGGCGGCGGCCTTCTTGGCCGGTGCCTTCTTCGCGGGGGTCGCCGGCTTGTCCTCGCTCTTGAGCACCTCGTCGAGGCGAGCCTCGGCCGCTTCCTCGTCGACGTTGAGCGCGAACGTGAGCTCGGACACCAGGATCTGACGGGCCCGGGCCAACATGCGCTTCTCGCCGGCCGACAGCCCCTTGTCGGCCTCGCGGATCGAGAGGTTCCGCACCACCTCGGCGACCTGGTAGATGTCGCCGCTCTTCAGCTTCTCGACGTGGTTCTTGAACCGGCGCGACCAGTTCGTGGGCATCCGCGCCTCCTTCTTGCGAAGGACGGCGAACACCTCCTCGACCTCTTCGTCGTTGATGACCTCGCGCAGGCCGATCTCCTCGGCGTTGTCGGCGGGCACCATCAGGGTGAGATCGCCGTAGGCGAGGCGCAGCACGAGGTAGTCGCGCTTCTCGCCGAAGGCTTCCTTCTTCTCACGACGCTCGATGGTCGCCGCACCGTGGTGGGGGTAGACGACCTTGTCGCCGACGTCGAACGTCATGTTGCTCCTTGCCGCTGGCGGGAAGCCGTGCGGGAGATGGTCCGGAAGGCGGACCGGGGAAATCGGCCGGGGAGCCAGGATACCAGAGGCCCCCACGGGGCCTGCCCCGGGACCCGCGACACTCACCCACCTGCAGTGTCGGCATGACTACGCTTCGCGGCACCATGGCGGAACGACGGATCCTCGAGACGACCCAACTGCTGGGCGCCCTCCCTCCTGACACCCTCGACATCCTCCGCCAGAAGGCGACGATGCGCACGGTGGCCCGCAACGAGGTGCTGTTCCGCGAGGACGACAGCGCCAGCGAGTTGTTCGGCATCGTCACCGGGCGGGTCGCGATCCTGACCCGCTCCCCCGACGGACGCGAGTCGCTGGTGGCGGTGCTCGACGAAGGTTCGCTCTTCGGTGAGCTCGGCCTCTTCGACGACGGTCCGCGCTCCGCCGACGCGCGCGCACTCGAAGAGACGCAGCTCATCGTGCTCGGTTACGAGGCCGTGCGCGCCGCCATCGACGCGCACCCCACCATCCTCTGGGTGATCGTGCGCCTGTTGGCGCGTCGGCTGCGCAACACCGACGAGTCGCTCGCCGACGCGGTGTTCCTCGACGTGCCTGCGCGCACCGCCAAGCGACTGCTCGAGATCGCCGGCGACGCCGACCAGTTCCGACTGCCCATGACGCAGGAAGACCTCGCCGGTCTCGTCGGAGCGAGTCGGGAGCGCGTCAACAAGGCGTTGTCGTTGTTCACGCGGCTGGGTTGGATCGAGGTGGAGGGTCGCAACCGCTACCGCATCCTCGACCGCCAGGCCCTGTACGAGCGCGCCACGCTGTAGCGCGCCACGCTCTGACCCGTCAGTCGGGTTGGAGGAACGCGAGCACCCGTCGCCATGCGTCGGCGGCGTCGTCAGCCCGGTGCGCGTCGCGCTCGGGCGCGTGCACGAACCCGTGCTCGGCGTCGTCGTAGACGACGACCTGGCAGTCGGGCCGGTCGGCCCACGCGGCGCGCAGCGCCTCGATGTCGGCCGCGGGCGTGAACGGATCCTTGCCGCCGAAGATCGCGAGCGTGGGGCACACCTCGGCGATGGTGTCGAGCGGCAGCTTCGTCTTCGGTCCCACCCAGTCCGCGGGCGGACGGATCATCCCGTAGAACGAGACCGCACGATCGAAACGCCCGGTCGCGGCCGCCTTCAGCACCTGCATGCCGCCCATGCAGAAGCCGAGCACCGCGACCTCGCGCACGTCGTCGTGCACGACGAGGTAGTCGGCCGCGGCTTCGAGGTCACCGAGCTGGAGCTCGTCGTCGAGCTCCTTCACGTACCCCATGCGCGCGGCGCTGTCGCTGTCGCCGCGGACCTCGACCGGTGCGCGGCCGAAGGGTTCGGGTGAGCACACCGCGAAACCATGGGTGGCGAGGCGGCGGGCGAGGTCGTCGAACAACGGCCGCACCCCCATGATGTCGGGATGGACGACCAACCCGCTGTGGGGCATGCCGTCGGGGCGCGCGTGGATCGCGTCGACCGCGGCGCCGTCGGGACCCTTCAGCGTGATGTGTTCGACGTCGACGTCGTGCGTACCTGTGCTCAGCTCAGCCATCTAGACGTATCGCTCCAGGATCGAGGTCTCGGCGAGCCGGGACAGGCCTTCCTTGATCGCCTTCGCCCGCACCTCGCCGACACCCTCCACCTCGGTGAGGTCGGTGAGCCCCGCCCGCATGATCTTCTGCAGGTTGGAAAAGCGGTCGACGACGTGATCCGACACGAGTTCGGGCAGGCGCGGGATCTTGTGCAGCAGACGGAAACCACGCGGCTGGAGCGCGCCGTCGATGCCGATCTCGGGATCGAGGTGCAGCACCGCCGCGACGGAGTTCAGGTCGAGGAGCTCTTCGTCCTCGACCGCCGCGAGGCGGCGCATCACCCCGGCGAGCTCGAAGCCGTCGGACGACTGGAAGTAGTCCTTCGCCACGAGGCGCCGGTCTTCCTCGACTCCGCCCACCAGCTCGTCGAGCTGCAGCATCACGAGCCGGCCGTCGGCGCCGAGCTCGATCACGTAGCCCTCGATCTCCTCGGCGATGCGCCGCACCATCTCGGCGCGCTGCAACACGGTGGCGACATCGCGCACGGTCACGAGGTCTTCGACCTCGAGCGCCGAGAGCGAGCCACTCACCGAGTCGAGACGGGTCTTGTAGCGACCCAGGATCTGCAAAGCCTGGTCGGCCCGGGCGAGCACCCGCGGGATCGGCTCGAGGGTGTGCTTCTCGCCGCGCCGGTGGATCGCGACCAGCGACATGTCCTCCGACGCGGTGATGACGGGGACGTCGAGCTGACGCCCGACCCGCTCGGCGGTGCGGTGGCGGGTACCGGTCTCCGACGTGGGCACGTTGGGATCGGGCACGAGGTGCACGTTGGCGCGGGCGACGCGCGACGTGTCGGACGCCAGGATGATGGCGCCGTCCATCTTGGCCAGCTCCGAGAGCCGTTGCGGGGTGAACTCGGCGTCGAGCAGGAACCCGCCCGAGCACACCGAGAGCACCTCGGGCCCGTCGCCGACGACGATCAGCGCGCCCATGCGCGCCTGCAGGATGCGGTCGAGGCCTTCGCGCAGCTGGGTACCCGGCGCCACCAGTCGGAGGGCGACCATCATGGCTTCTGATCGCGGGAGGGCGGTCACGGCGGGCTCTCTTCCTGGGATGGTCGCTTGCTGCTCGCCGACCTCATCACGTTGCATCACGTTGCCGGCCGGCGCACGCTCACGACTGTCTCGGTGCCGTCGAGTGACCCAAAGATACCGCAGGCCTGCGCTCAGCCCGCGGGGATCAACGCTTCCCCGATCGCGTCGCGCACGCTGGCGACTTCGACCACCGCCATGCCGTCGATCCGCCCGGGCGCCCGCGCCGCCTTCGGGATCACCGCTCGGCGGAACCCGAGACGCGCCGCCTCGGTCAGCCGTCGCTCGAGCTGCGGCACCGAGCGCACTTCTCCGCCGAGGCCGAGCTCGCCGATCGCGACGGTGTCGCGCGTGGTGACGTGCGACAGCTGCGCACCGGCGACCGCGAGCGCGAGCGCGAGGTCGAGGCCGCGCTCGGTGATCCGCAGGCCACCGGCGACGCTGGCGTAGACGTCGGCGCCGGTGGAGCTGACGTCGGCGTGCTGCTCGAGCACCGCGAGCAGCATGGCCAGCCGGCCCGACTCCATGCCCGCAGCCGATCGGCGCGGCATCGGCGCCGCAGTCTTCATCGACAGCGCCTGGACCTCGACCAGGATCGGGCGCACGCCCTCGAGCACCGCGGCGACCGCCGAGCCCGGCACACCGGGGCGCCGGTCGACGAGGAAGCGAGCCGACGCGTCGGGCACGTCGACCAGGCCGCGCTCGGTCATCTCGAACAGGCCGACTTCTTCGGTGCCGCCGTAGCGGTGCTTCAACGCGTGCAGGGCGCGCAGCGAGTGGCCACGGTCGCCGTCGAACGAGAGCACGGTGTCGACGACGTGTTCGAGCACGCGGGGCCCGGCGAGGGTGCCCTCCTTGGTGACGTGACCGACCAACACCGTGGCGCGCCCGTGCTCCTTGGCGTACTGGACGAGCCGGTAGGCACCGTCGCGCACCTGGGTGACCGACCCGGGGGCGCCGGGCAGATCGGGATCGACGACGGTCTGGATCGAGTCGACCGCGAGCACCTGCGGCGCGGTGGCGTCGGCGTGGGCGAGCACGTGCGGGAGCGAGGTCTCGGCGACGACGAGCAGATCGGGGTGCACCGCGCCGACGCGCTCGGCCCGCAGCTTCACCTGCGCGCACGACTCCTCCGCGGTGACCAGCAGGCACCGAGTGCCGCCCGCGGCGAGGCGGCCGAGGGCCTGCAGGAGCAGCGTGCTCTTGCCCATGCCCGGTTCGCCCGCGAGAAGGGTGACCGAGCCGGCGACCAGCCCGCCCTGCAGCACGCGGTCGAGCTCGGCGATGCCGGTGGACACGGGGGCCGCGGACCCGGCGTCGACATCGCCGATGGGCACCGGACCGTCGAGCGCGATCCGCGCCGCGCCGGCCGGCGCCACCGCCGTCGGTGCGGCCTCGCCGAGGGTGCCCCACGCGTCGCACTCGGGACAGCGCCCCAGCCATCGCGGGGTCTCGCACCCGCACTGCGAACAGCGATGGACGGTCTTGGCCGTCTTCGTCTTGGATGGCATCCTGGGAACATACGGCCGGGGTGTGACACCCAAGCGGACCCGAACATCTCGAAGTTCACCATCACATGCGCACGCGAAGTTCGAGATGTTGGTAGGAAGGGCGCCATGCTGGTGGTGGGGTTCGACCTCGACATGACGCTGGTCGACTCGGGGCCCGGGATCCTGGCGACGCTGACGGCGCTCGAAGCCGAGACCGGGGCTCCCGTCGCCGGCGACGAGATGCTCGATGCGCTGCTCCGGAGCAACCTCGACCTCGTGTTCGCCGAGCGCTTCCCCGCCGACGACGCCGACCTCTCGGCCACGCGTTTGGCCGAACGCTTCCGCGAGCTCTACGTGGTCCACGGCGTCCCCGGCACCCACCTCTTGCCCGGCGCACGCGAGTCGATCGCCGCGGTGCGCGAGCTCGGTGGCCGAGCGGTCGTGATCACGGCCAAGTACGAGCCCAACGCACACCGCTGTCTGGAACAGGTCGGGCTCGACGTCGACGCGGTGTTCGGCTGGCGCTACGCCGACGCCAAGGGCGACACCCTGCGCGACGAGGGTGCGGCCGTCTACGTGGGCGACACGCCCAACGACGTGCGCGCCGCGACGCGCGCCGGCGCACACATGGTGGCGGTCACGACGGGCCCGCACCCGGCGGCCGAGCTCCGGGCAGCCGGTGCGGAGACGGTGCTCGACTCGCTGATGCACTTCCCCGAGTGGCTGGTACGCCACCTCGACGCCCGTCACGACGGGTAGCCCCGCGCCGGCGCCGACGCCCGGGCCACAGCAGCACCACGATCGCGAGCACGACGAGCACGACCGCGATCGTCAACAGGATCACCTTCGTGGTGTCGAGCACCGACGTCGACGCGTCGACCGGCGTGACCCGGCCCGGCGCGCCCTTCACCACCGTCGTGCCGCCGGGCAGCTCCACCTTCACGGTGAGGCCGAACGAGTCGCGCAGATCGGCGAGCAGCGACTGGTCGACCGCACCCGCGTCGACGCTCTGCCCGAGCAGTGACCCCACGACGTCCTTGTCGGTGGTCAATCCGGTCTGGAGGTCCTTCAGGTCGAGCGTGCCCGTCGTGGCGTAGCTGGTGGAGAACGTGCCCGAGTCGCGCGTCACGGTGACGTCGCGCAGCGGTCCCACGGTGCCGTTGAGCTCCTTGACGATCGCGGTCGCCTCTTCCGGCGAGCCGAACGGCTTGGTGAACGTGATCTGCGCCGAACCGTCAGCCGCGCGCGCCCACGGCTGCACCGTCCACCCCGCGTTGGCGAGGTCGCCGAGACGCACGCGCTCCTCGAGCTTCCCGCCGCCCGACTCCGCCGCTTTGACCGCGTCGGGATCGAGGACGGCGGTGACCGCCACCACGCCGCTGCCGTCGTCGTGCATGGTGACGGTGACGGTGGTGTCGACCTTGCACGCCGCGGCCAGCAGCATGACGGCCAACGCGACGAGGACCAGCCGGATCCGGCTGGTCCTCGAGCGGTGCGTG
>DASXXX010000161.1:0-18729 GCA_036502765.1 Acidimicrobiia bacterium
ATCTGCGGGATCGAGAAGAGCGGCGCGATGGTCGACTACGCGGCGCAACTAGTGCGACACGACGTGTTGAAGCCGGGTGAGCTCCTGGCATGTAACCACGAGGTAATCGCGGCGGTGACGAACACCGCAGATCCGATGACCTACGGCAAGGACACGTACTGGGGTCGGAAGTTCGTCTATCGAGCGGAGGACGGCCGCGTCGTGGTGCTCACCGTCGTGCCGCCCACTGGTTCGGCGTACGACGCGCATGGCGGCCAGCCGAATCCAGAATCGTATCCAGCGCTGCCGGCAATCCTTGACGTGATCGACCGGACCGGTTCTTCGATGTATCGGGATGGGGTCATTCCTGTCGCACTCGCGCATGGCCGTGCGGCGTTCCCCATCGGAGTCGGGACGGATGTCCTGAAGCTCGTTGCACGCCGCAAGCTCGGACTCGACGGGCAGCCGTCCGGTGCCACGCCAGCGCGCTCCTGACAGACTGATCCGTATGGCAGCTACGCGATCCGACAATCGTTCCGCGCCCAAGGCGGCTGTCGCAGGGTCGAGACTCGCGAATGTTCCCACCGCACCTGCGCAGATTGGCGACGCGCCTCGGTCGCTTTCGCTGTCGCCTGATCCCATCAACCACCCGCTCGCGACCGCGCGATACCAATCGCCGCTGCGGTACCCCGGAGCCAAAGCCGGTCTCGCAAACACCATTGGGACGCTCGTCGAATCCGCCACAGCATCTCGGAGGATCGGACGAGTGGAACTGCTGGTCGAGCCATTTGCGGGCGGTGCTTCGACGTCGCTCCGCCTCGCGGGAGCAGGAACTGTCGACCGCATCTTGCTCGCCGATGCGGATCCGCTAGTTGCCGCATTTTGGCAGGTCGCCGCGTCTGAGACTGAGGAACTCATCGGTCGGATTAGCGACGAGCATCGCCGCTTCGTGACGCCCGGCGGCCGCACGGCGTTAGACCGTTGGGACTATTGGCGCCGTTGGCAGCCGCGCCCAGCCCAGTCGGCACGCACCGCTCGCTTCGATGCTGCGGTCAAGTGCCTATTCCTCAACCGCACCACGTTCTCGGGGATTCTTCACGGCAGGGCTGGTCCGATAGGTGGGCGCGGCCAGAACTCTTCCTGGGGCATCGGCTGTCGTTTCAACGTCGAAGCGCTCACAGAACGACTCCGTTTCGTTGGCCACTTGTACGACACGAACCGACTCGTCGATGTGTGGTGCAAGGACTGGAGTGCCACGCTCGATGACGTGCCTGAGTGGTACCCGATGCTCGTGCCTGACCGTGTCGTCGCGTATCTCGACCCCCCTTACCTGGAGAAGTCCGAAAAGCTGTATCAAAGATCATTCGATCCGGCAGGTGGCTATGCAGCTGGGCCAACCTCCGACCTCAGCTGGCAGGATCGGATGGTGCACTATCGCCTAGCCGAACATCTGCGCCGGCGAATGCGCTTTCGTTGGATCTTGTCGTACGACGCCGATCCTGCACTCGTCGAAGACGACGGTCTGTACGCCGCAGCCCAGATGACTCCTGCTGCGGAGGAGAAGCTGACGCTCGATGTTCGGGAGTGGCGCATCTCGAAGCGCTTGGTGTCACTTCGGTACACGGCGGCCGCACGCGGTTCGCGCGGTCCTGTAGACGAGCTCCTGATGACAACGTTCCCTCCAGCGACTGTTCCGGTTGACAAGGAATTCCGTCGGCTCGGACCGCGGTTCGCGACATAGATGGGGCTCGGGAGGTACACCGTGGCCGGAGTTCAGACCGCAAACAGACCACGCACGGCCGTGAAACACCGAGACGCGCCGTCATCGGGCGTCAACCGAATCGCCTGCTCAAGCGTGCCCATCAGGTGTTAGGGCAGGTGAGCGGGCGAACCGATTTGCCGTTCGCAACGTAGAAGTCGTGGGTTCAAGTCCCATCACCTCCACCCGTTGCCATGATCACGACGTTGTCAGCGTTCCTGGGACGCGGCGGTGCGCCGAAGCCGGTTGAGTGCGCTGACGATCGCGTTGAGCGATGCGGTCGTGATGTTGGAGTCGAGGCCGACACCCCAGGTGGTGCCGTGCTCGGCACGGACCTCGATGTACGCGGCCGCTTGGGCGTTGGTACCGGAGCTGAGCGCGTGCTCGGCGAAGTCGGTGACGTCGAGGTCGACGCCGAGGCCGTCGTGGAGAGCTCGGACGAACGCGGCGATCGGTCCGTTGCCCATCCCGCTCACGGTCCGGGGCTCGTCGGCGACGAGCAGATCGGCGCTGATCGTCGTGTCCGTGCCCGAGCTCGATTCGTTGTGCGCAAGGAGCTGGACGGGAGCCCGGTCGGGCAGGTACTCCTCGCAGAAGGTGGTCCAGAGTCCCTCGGGAGTGATCTCGGTGCCCGTTGCCTCGGTGATGGTCTGGACGGTCTTGGACAGCTCGATCTGGAGGCGTCGGGGGAGCTCGAGGCCGTGTTCCGCCGCCATGATGTAGGCGATGCCTCCCTTGCCCGATTGGCTGTTGACCCGGATGACGGCGTCGTAGGTGCGGCCGACGTGTTTGGGGTCGATGGGGAGGTACGGGACGGCCCACTCGTCGTAGTCGTCGGGATCGTGTCCGGTGGCCACGGCCTTGGCGTGGAGCGCGTCGAGGCCCTTCTTGATGGCGTCCTGGTGGGAGCCCGAGAACGCCGTGTAGACGAGATCTCCGACGTAGGGGTGGCGGGCATCCACGTCGAGACGGGTGCAGTGCTCCGCGGTGCGGCGCAGCCGATCGAGATCGCTGAGGTCGAGCTCGGGGTCGATGCCCTGGCTGAAGAGGTTCAGCGCCAAGGTCACGAGATCGACGTTGCCGGTCCGTTCCCCGTTGCCGAAGAGGGTGCCCTCGACCCGGTCTGCGCCGGCCAACAGTCCGAACTCGGCCGCGGCCACGGCCGTGCCGCGGTCGTTGTGCGGGTGCACGCTCAGGATGATCGACTCCCGCTCCGGGAGGTTGCGGTGCATCCATTCGATGGCGTCCGCGTAGAGGTTCGGCGGGTACAGCTCGACCGTGGCCGGCAGGTTCAGCACGATCCGGCGATCGGGGGTGGGCTCGATGACCTCGCTGACGGCGGCGCAGATGTCGACGGCGTAGTCGAGCTCGGTGCCGGTGAAGCTCTCCGGTGAGTACTCGTACAGCAGGTCTGTCCCCGGGAGACGGTGCTCGAGCTTTCGGCACAACCGAGCCGCGTCAACCGCGAGCTGCGTGATCCCCGAGCGGTCGAGTCCGAACACCACGTCGCGCTGCAGGACCGACGTGGAGTTGAAGAAGTGCACCAGGACGCGATTCGCACCGCGCAGGCTCTCGTAGGTCCGTTCGATCAGCTCAGCCCGGCACTGGACCAGCACCTGGATCGTGACGTCGTCGGGGACCAGGTCCTGCTCGATGAGGGTCCGCACGAACTCGAAGTCGGGTTGTGAAGCGGACGGGAAGCCGACCTCGATCTCCTTGAACCCGATCTCCACCAGGATCGTGAACAGCTCGAGCTTCCGGGCGACATCCATCGGATCGATCAGCGCCTGGTTCCCGTCGCGCAGGTCGACCGAGCACCACGTCGGGGCTCGATCCAGGAGGCGATCCGGCCAGGTCCGATCCAACCCTGCCGCCAGCGGGTGGAAGGGCCGGTACTTCTGGAATGGCATCGCCTTGGGGGTCGCCGGCTGTGGCGGCATGGTTCTCACCTTCCGAATCGGACGAGCGTGCGGGCAAACAAAAAACCCCCCGGCCCGAAGGCGCAGGAGGCGAGAGGCGGCGCACCAGAAGGTGCCCGCCCTACGTAAGCAGGAGGGAGGAGACGACGAACCGGGCGTGCACCGCGGTGGACATGAGAAAGAGGCTACCGGCTGGGAGCGCAGGGCTCGGACTGTGGGTGGCGGGCGAGGGCGCGGCCGTGCTTGTCTTCAGCGCCGACGTCGGCCGCTGACCGCAGCCTCTCTGAAGACGATGCCTCGGGAGGTCGCGGACACCTCGGGCCAGCACTCTCCTCCAAGTCGAGGTGCGTGGCCTGACCGTATGACCGCTTGTCCGGTGGTTGGCGTCAGAAGCGTTGGGCTGTGGCGGTGAATCCGCTTGTGGTGATGTGGTTGTTCGCGAGGTCGACGAGCGCGTTGGCAGGCGTGTAGGTGACTGTCGCGGCCGCGGTGGGAGTGGATTGGAGTGTGCCGCTGGCGAGGTCACCGAGCTCGAGGGTGAGGGTGTGGGTGGCGACGTTCCAGCGGAGTGTCGAGCTGTGTGTGCCCGTGCCGGAGAAGGTGGCGGTTGGGCCGGTCAGGTAGTCGGTGCCGAGTGAGATGGCGCCGAAGTTGAGGCTGCATTGGGTGGTGGTGACGTTGAGGGTGTTGTCGCCGGCGTTGTCGGTGATCGTGACCACGACGTCGTCGCCGGTGAGGGTTTGGTTCATCGCGTTGTCGGACCAGGTGGAGCAGATGGAGTCGACCTCGAGCGCTTCGGAGAACCTGACGCTCAGCTGGTCGAGTTCGGGGTCGATGACCCCCGGGGTTCCGCCGGTCACGTTGGTGAGTGCCAGCGCGATGGGTTCGGGAGCGGCGACATCGACGGTTGCCGCGGCGCTGCGGTCGCCTTCGAAGCCGACCCAACTGTTGAGGCGGGGAATCACGCTGTAGCGCCAGGTCCCGTCGGGGACGCCGTGTTCGGTGCAGGTCAGCGCGGCGACGACTCCTGAGCAAGCAGCGGTGATGGGCCGTTCGACGCCGCTGAGCGCGTCGAACGCCCGCACGGTGTAGCCGGTCGCGGGCGGATTCGTGGTCGCGGCCCAAGCGACGGTGACATCGTTGCCGTCGACCGTTGCGGTCGGAGTGGCTCCCGCGGGCATGGTGAGCGCACCGGCGCGACCTGCGGCGCCGGGATCGGCGCCGCTCGACCACGTAGCGGCAGCCGGGGTCGCGAGCGCGAGCACGGTCATGGCGACACCGGCGAGGACGGCGACGGAGCGTTTCATGAGAGCGGCCCCGGGCGTGTGCGGCGCACGAAGATGCAGCCGATCACGAACATGGTGAGGCCGCTCACGACGAGAAGCGTCGTGCGGCCGCCGGTGAACGCGAGCGAGCTCGGCGGCCGATCTTGCGCGAGTGACGTACCGCGGAACGTCAGCTCGAACATGGCGCCCTGGCAGGCGTCCGGCGTGGTCGCGGACATGCGTACGTGCAACGGCACCAGGGCGGTCTGACCGGGGGAGAGGTCGAGCGCGGTGTCGCGGGACGTGATGTGCACGAGGGACAGCCCACACCCCGCCGCGTTCACCGCGGTGGGTGTCGCCGAGACCTCGTGCACGTGGATGGAGACGTCGAGCGTGTTCACCACTTGTGCCTGCAAGATGCCGTCGAAACCCGGATAGAGGCCGTCGACATCGCCATGGATGAGGAAGGTGTCCGCGGCGCTCGCCGTGCCCATGGCCGCAGCCATGAGCACGACGAGCAGTGCCACGAACATCCCGAGACGTCGCACGACGTCGTACCTCGAACGGCTCTGCGGAACTAGTCCTGCGAACCGGTGAGGGTGAGATCGATGTCGAACGTGACGCCCTGGCAGCCGTCAAGCGCGGCGTGGTCGAGTGACACGACACCGTCGATCTCGCCCGCGGAGCCAGAAGCGCCGGCCGCAACTGCAACCGGCACGCTGATCGGACTCGTGTCGTCCACGGTCACGAGCGACGCCGGGCAGGCCACCGGCGCCGACGACGTGATCATCCCGGCGGTGAAGCCGGTGAAGGTGACGGCGTACGGGTTGTCGTTGTCGAGCGTGAAGTGGATGTCGCCATCGGTCACGCCCGGGTACAGGTCGGCCGTGCCGGTCGCCGCATTGACGCCCACGACGATCGCATCACGAGCGTGAGCCTTACCGGTACCGCTGCCGTCTGCGGTCCACGCCGCATAGGCGATGCCGCCCAACACCAGAACTGCCACGCTCGCGAGCGCGACGAAGAGCTTCTTCCGCTTGCTCATTGATACCCCTTCAGGTGTGTATTGCCGATCGAATGGTTCGCCCAGAGCAAGACGGCAATTCTCCCTCGCCCCATCCGAACTACGTCACGCAAAGTGAGAATCTGAAGCTCAATGCCACAGATTGTGACGTCTATGTGACCTCGGCCACTGGCCGGCTATAGGTAGGCCGTGTACTAGCGAGACGTGCGTCGATTCGGTATATGAAGGTGGGCGCGATCGCAACTGGTGTAGCGGCAGGGCGGAGTTGGACCGCTCCTCCGCGCGCCATCCATCTGACGTTTGTGGGTCGTGAGAGTTGCCGGCATAGTCGCCGGATACACGCCCGTGCTTGGAGCAATAGCGGCGTTGGGTGGAGTTGCTTTTCGGCCGATCAGATACGGGTGATCAACCTCATTGGCAACATGCTCGACGCGGTGTGCAGCGGCCATGCACCCAGAGCCGCCTGATCGGCTACCTCGCGGTGCTCGCAGGCGGGTGGCGTACTGCAACGGGACGGCGATGGAGGTCGTGATCCACCCGAACGGGCGACTCCTCGCGCCGCTGGTGCCGGTGCGCCGAGTCGGCTGGTGTCGGTAACCTCAGGTTGTGAAACGCAGTGAGGTCAAGACCCAAGCGGTCATCCGCACGGTGAACGAGCTCCGTGAGACATCCGTCGCCGACTTCTCGACGACCGACATCTCTCGCGCGGAGTCGTGCACGCGAGCCCACGGTCAGCTCGCCGAAGAAGACAACTACGACGGCATGGTCGGCAAGTACCTGGGTGAAGCCAGCAAGTTCTTGTCGATCGAGGCGACGGGGAGCCGCCGGGCGAACGCCGCGCTCTGGCGCTTCCTGCCCCCGACCACCGGGAGCTGACCGGATCTCCGCTCGCGGCGAGCACGTCGTCGCCGCTCCTCGTCGATGGCTCAGACGCGTGTGCCGAGCATGCTCGTGCCGTCGATCTCCCTCTCCGGCGTGAAGTCGAGCATGGCCGCGATCGTCGGCGCGACGTCGAAAGCGGACCGGATGCCACCGTCGCCGGCGTCGATGCCGTCGCCGGAAACGAAGGCGAAGCCGTAGGGGCCGGTGTGGCCGCCGGTCCTGAGGAACGGCACCGGTCCGATCAGGCCGAGCTCGGGATGCACGAACGCGTTGGTGGGAGCGCTCCACACCACGGTGAGGTCTGCTTCCGACGCGTCGAGCGAGAACGGGGATGCTGTCGCCCGCTCGACGTGGTCGACGATCGGATCGCCGGTGCATGCGTCGCGGCACTCCAGCAACGCGGCTTCCAGGTCGTCGAGGGTACGCGAGTAGTCGGCGAGCTCCACGATGCCGGCGGGCTCCCGGCCCCGGAGATTCACGCGGGTGCGACCGTCGTAGAACGCGGGAAGCGCGAACGCGCGCATCTTCGCCCAGTGTGGGCGGTAGCGCATCGCGGGTTGCCAGTCGAGGCTGAGGTCCAAGACGGTCGCGTCGTTCGACGGCGCAGGCGTCCGCAATGAGCGGAGCTTGCGCTTGACCCGCGAGGTGAACGTCCGTGGAATCGTTGCGTAGCACCGCGAGATCGTGTCGAGCGGATCCTCCCCTTCGGGGACGATCAGCACCTGCGTCGGGTCCGCGGTCCACTCGTCGGGAAGTTCGAGCAGCGTGTTCCCGGTGGCCCAGCGGTACACGAACTCGGGCAGCAGCACCATGCTGGGGACGTCGGCGTTGTTGGTGCCCATGCCGCCCATGGAGAACACGATGACCGCGCTGGGATCGGTGGCGTCGATGAGCTCGGCGACGAGCCGGTCGCCGGCGCGGTAGACATCCAACAGGCTCTCGGTCGCCACTGCGGCGGACGGAATCGCGTGCAATGGGTGGTCCGGATCGATGCCGTGCCAGAAGGCCTCGGCCGCCGAGTGCGGCTCACCGGTGACGACGACCGCGAGGTCCCAGTCGGGCAGGCGTTCGCTCAGCAACCAGGAGGCCACCTCACGCCGGGCGTCGATGCCGCGCGCCAGGCCCGCGCCGGTGGCCGCGGTGTCGCGGACCGACGACCACGGCCGCGTGTACTTCCATTCATCCGACGGGTACGGGCCGAAGCGCTCGTCGAGCTCGTGCCGCAGCTCGGGTGGGTTGGATGTCGGCACCACGCCGGGGTCGTGCGCGCCCCACGAGACGATCCCGCGCACACCGGGCGCACGCGCGATGTCGGTGTACGGGGAGTCGAACACGACGACGCGCGCGTCGAGCGCGCTGAAGAACGGCGTGAACCGCGCGCCGCGTTGCCGCGCGTCGTACCCGCTGCCGACGAACTCGACCATTGATGTGCGGTGCGCGTGTTCGGGGGTCAGGCCGGACGAGAAGTGCTCCCAGGCCAGGCCTGTGCGCACCGATGATCCGTGGTCGAGCAGGAACCGCCGGCTGCGTTCGCGCAGCGAGGCCAACGCGGGCAGCTCGCCGGCGTCCATGAGCTTGTCGACGTAACTGATCTCGAAGCCGTCGAGACCGATCACGAGGAGCTTGCGTTCTGCCATCTGGTTTCATCCCGCCCGCTGGATCCGAAGCGCCGATGGTACGCGAGGCGCTACCAGGCTGGGGTCACCAGGCCATGGTCTGGCCGCCGTTGACGCGGAAGATGTTGCCGGTCGCGAACCGCGCCGCGTCGGACACGAGGTAGTGGATGAGGAGGGCCTGGTCGATCGGCTCGCCGAGGGCGCGGAGCGGTGACTGCCCCTTCGACTGCTCGACGAACGCGTCGTAGGCCTCCTGGTCGAGCGTGCCGTCGGGCTTGTGGAGGCGCCACGTCGTGAACGGCGTGAGCGTGGCGCCCGGCGCGATCGCGTTCACGCGGATGCCGTGTTCGCCCACCTCGAGCGCGGTGGTCATGGTGAGCATCGCGACCGCGGCTTTGGTGAACGCGTAGACGCCGATCCCCGCGTACGGCTCATCGATGGCGGCCGACGACACGTTCACGATCGAGCCCCGACCGAGCGGCTTCATGGCGCGCACCGCGTACTGCGTGCCGTAGAGCACACCCTTGAGGTTGAGGTCGATGCCGCGATCGATCGTCTCGTCGTCGAGGTCCTCGATCAATCCCGGGAACATCGCGCCGGCGATGTTGCACATCGCGTCGATGCGGCCGAACTCGCTGACTGCAGTCCCGACGAGTCGCTCGATGTCGGAACGCACGGTCACGTCGGTCGTGACCGCGAGCGCCCGACCGCCGACCTGGTCCACGAGCTTCACGGTCGTGTCGAGTCCGTCGGCGTTCACGTCGCCGCACACCACCCTCGCCCCCGCGGCGGCGAGCACCTCGCAGGTGGCCGCACCGATCCCACTCGCGGCGCCGGTGACGACCACGACGCGGTCGTCGAGGCGGTAGGCGTCAAAGGGATTGCTGGCCATGCGGGACGACCGTAGTGCGATCGAGGGGTAGCGTCCTGGGGTGCCCCGAGTGATCGACGAGGAACACGTCGAACCCGCCGTCCGCGCGCTCCTGGGCGCGATCGACGCCGGCGACGACGGCACCGCCGAGCAACGCGGGGTGCTGCAGGCATTCGTCGCCACCTACTGGGACCGTCCCGACCTCGACCTGGCGACGCTCGCACCGCTCGATCCCGACGCCGCGGCCGCGGCGATCCCCGACGCCCCGCAGCGTCAGCGGGTGCGTGAGTTCATGGTCCTGCTGGAGCTGTGTCGTCATCCCCTCACGGCCGAGCAGGTCGCGCTGGTCGATCGCTACGCGACCGCGATGGAGCAGGACGGTGTCGGACTCCAGATGGCGCGCACGTTGGTGCGCGACGGCACCGCCCGCGCACTCGCCGACTACACGCGCTTCAAGGACGAAGTGCGGGTCGAGTGGTCGGAGCCCTCACTCGTCGATCGGTATCTCGACCCTCTCGACGAGCCCGACCCCGAGCTCGCCGCCCGCCTGCGCGCGATGCAGGACCTCCCGGAGGGAACCCTCGGGTGGGAGTACGTGGAGTTCTACCGGAGCCAGGGGCTCACGCTTCCGGGTGACGACCCGTTCATCCCTGCGTTCTTCGTCGCCCACGACATGAACCATGTGATCGCGGGCTACGGCACGACGGGTCAGGAGGAGACCGCGCTCTCGGCGTTCATCCTCGGGCTCGCCGACACCCACGCGCACTGGGTGCTGCTGCTCGCGAGCATGTCGGCCTACGAGCTCGCGCTGGCGACGAGCGACGCCTTCGTCGGCAAGACCGGGGTGCTCGCGCGCGACGGCGCGGCCACGTTGGTGGCCGACGGTCTGAAGCGAGGCGCCGCGTGCACCAGCGACTTCTCCGACATCGACCACCTCACGCTCGCGCCCGTGCCCTTGGTCGAGGTGCGCGAGCAGTTCGGCGTACCGCAAGGCGGCGCGACGCGCTGGTGAACGACGCGCTGGTGCACTGGTCGGTGCACGCGTACAGTCCGACCCGAGTGCCGATCCCTGGGGGTGCGAGATGACCGCGACCGACGACAGCACGGCGCCGCCGCGCCCGTTCGTCTTCGACGTGGCCGAGATCGAGGGCCACAGCAACGAAGAGATGATGCGCGACATGCCCGAGGCGGGGCACTTCTACGAGCTCCTCGGCCGCGACCTCGTCACCAAGGTGCTGGTGCAGACCGACGAGCTCTGCGTGTACCACGAGAGCGCGAAGCCCGGCGAGCAGGTGAAGCCGCACCGCCACGGCACCTACCAGGTGAACTACGTCCTCCGGGGCGAGCTGCTCTTCGGCAACCAGCGCGTCGGTCCGGGGATGGGGTACTTCTCGCCCAACGCGCTCTACTCCTGGCGCGCGGGCGACGAAGGCGCGGAGTGGATCGAGATCCACAACGGTCTCGGCGGCATCTACACCGATCGCCCCGATGCGGCCGGTCCCGCCGACGCCCGTCCCGACGCCTGACCACACGCGTCCGATGAAGGTCCTCGTCGTCGGCGGATCGCAGTTCAACGGGTTCGCCCTCGTGCAGGAACTGGTGCGACGGGGCCACGACGTCACGGTCGTCAACCGCGGCCGCACCGACGCGCCGTTCCCCGATGGTGTGCGTCGACTCACCGCCGACCGCACCGACCGTGCGCGCATGGCGGAAGTGCTCGGAGGTGAGGAGTTCGACTGCGTGCACGACATGTGCGCGTACCACCCCGAAGACGTCGAGCTCATGATCGACCTCCTGCGCGGGCGCGTCGGCCATTACGTGTTCGTCAGCTCCACCGTGATCTACGCGCGCTCGACGCTGCTGCCGATCACCGAGGAATCGGCGGTCGACCGGAGCGAGTACCAGATCGAGTACGGCCTCCACAAGTTGCTGTGCGAGGACCGCCTGTTCGAGGAGTTCGCGTCGTCGGGCTTCCCAGCGACGACCGTCGCGCTGTCGATGGTGATGGGACCGCGCAACATCGTCCCCGACCGCGAGCAGCGCATGTTCGTCCGGTTGCTGCGCGAGCGCCCGGTGTTGATCCTCGGGCGGGGCACCGCGCTCGGCCAGGTCGGCGATGTCGACGACCAGGCCGAGGCCTTGTGCGAGGTCATGGGCCAGCCGGTCACGTTCGGTCAGCGCTACAACCTCACCGGCGGTCAGTACTTCAGCGACGAGGGCTACGTCGACGCGTTCTTCGACGTGGTCGGCGCCGACGTGGCGGGCGCGGAGGCGCACAAGGTGTTCGTGCCCCCGACCGTGGTCGACGACGTGTGGCACGGACGTCTCGAGCTCGGCCTCGCCCGGCCGACCGGTGCGCACATCGACATCCGAACGACCCAGTCCGAGCGCCGCATGCAGGAGATGGCGATCCGGCAGCGCTACCAACTCACGAACCTGGTGCAGAAGCTCGCACCCCACCTGCACCACTGGGACGACAGCGTGGTGTTCGGCATCGACAAGCTGGCGCGCGACGTCGGCTGGCGGCCGCGGCGCACGTTCCGCGAGACCGTCGAGAAGACCTACGAGTGGTTCACGCGGCAGCAGATCGCGGATCGCGTGGCCTTCGACTTCGCGTTCGAGGACGAACTGCTCGCGCACGCACACGACAACGAGGAGTGACATGGCCGAGGGTGAGATCGAGATCAACGGCGGCAACGTCGTGTACGAGTTCGTGGGTCCCGACGACGGCGAGGTCGTCGTGATCACGCCGGGCGGTCGGTTCAGCAAGGACTACGGCGGCGTGCACGAGCTGGCGAACGCGCTGGCCGACGGCGGCAAGCGGGTGCTCCTCTGGGACCGACCCAACTGCGGTCGGTCCGACGTGCAGGTCTACGGCCGCTCGGAGTCGCACATGCGGGCCGAGACGCTCGGACTGCTCGTGCAGGAGCTGGGCATCGAACAGGTCGTCGCCGCCGGCGGGTCCGGCGGCGCGCGGGACATGATCTGCTTCACCATCATGTGGCCCGACCTCGTGCGCAAGCTCGCGGTGTGGTCGATCGTCGGCGGCACGTACAGCACGATGCTGCTCTCGACCGCGTACGTGTTGAACGAGCTCGGCGTGGTGCGGACGAAGGGCATCGAGGGTGTCTGTGAGATGGACGACAGCCCGTTCAGCTGGGCGGCGATGATCCGGCAGAACCCGCGCAACCGTGACCGTCTGCTGGCGATCGGGACCGAGGGCTTCGAGCAGGCGATGACCCGTTGGCTCGACGCGTTCGTCCCGAAGCCCAACGAAGCGATCCCGGGCGTGCCCGACTGGGAGTTCGCGACGATCCACTGCCCGACGTTGGTCGTGCGCGGCGGCGAGGACGACTACGACCACCCGAAGCGCACGAGCTTCGAGGTGCACGCGTTGATCAAGGGCTCGCGGCTGATCGAACCGCCGTGGCCCGAAGACGCGTGGGAGCGCGCGGTCGAGGCGACCAGCGAAGGACGGGGCAGCCTGTTCGACCCGTGGGTGCTCGCGGCGCCGGCGTTGCTCGACTTCATCGACGAACGCTGATCGGGCGACGCCGCGCCCGCCAGGCGCCGCCGACCCTCACGAGAGCGGACAGACTGTGCGTCAGTGCGTGCTGTCAGTCCGGGAAGGACCGAGCAATGACCTGCGACGTGTTCGTGATCTTCGGGATCACGGGTGACCTGGCCAAGGTGATGACCTTCCGGTCGCTCTACCGGTTGGAGCAGCGCAAGCTGCTCGACTGCCCGATCGTCGGGGTGGCGGTCGACGACTGGACCCACGAGCAGCTCGTCGATCGCGCGCGCACGTCGATCGTCGCGACGGGGGAGCAGCTCGACGAGAAGGTCTTCGCTCGCCTCGCCAAGCGCATGTCGTACGTGTCGGGCGACTTCGCCGACGACGCGACCTACGAACGCGTCGCGAAGGCCATCGCCGGTAAGCAGCAGCCGGTGTTCTACCTGGAGGTCCCGCCGTCGCTGTTCGCGATGGTGATCAAGGGGCTCGCCGGGGCCGGGCTCACGAAGACGGCGCGCGTCGTGGTCGAGAAGCCCTTCGGCCACGACATGCAGTCGGCGAAGGCGCTCGCCGCCGACATCCACCAGTACCTCGACGAGTCCCAGCTGCTGCGCATCGACCACTACCTGGGCAAGATGGGACTCGAGGAGATCCTCTACCTCCGCTTCGGCAACACGCTGCTGGAGCCGGTGTGGAACCGCAACTACGTCGAGTCGGTGCAGATCACGATGGCCGAGGACTTCGGCGTGGAGGATCGAGGTCACTTCTACGACCCCGTCGGCGCGCTGCGCGACGTGGTGGTGAACCACCTCATGCAAGTGGTCGCGGCGACCGCGATGGAACCGCCGGCGGGAGGCGACGTCGAGACGCTCAAGGACGCGCAGACCACCTTGTTCCGCGCCGTCCGGCCCGCCGACCCGAAGCACTACGTGCGCGGTCAGTACACCGGCTACCGGAAGATCGACGGCGTCGCGGCCGGTTCCACCACCGAGACGTTCGCCGCGCTGCGGCTCGAGATCGAGAACTGGCGTTGGTACGGCGTGCCGTTCTTCATCCGCACCGGCAAGCGGCTCGCGGTCACGCAGACCGAGATGCGCCTCGTCTTCAAGCGTCCGCCGCGGCTCGGATTCGGGCTGAGCGACGCGCACTCGCAACAGGACCAGATCGTGATCCGCATCGATCCTTCCACCGGTATCCGCTTCGAGATGGAGGCGCGTCAGGCCGGTGCCACGACGGCGCGACCGATCGAGCTCGACATGGAGTTCGCCGACCAGGGCGGCGAGGGGGCGACACCGTACGAGGTGCTGTTGCTCGCGGCCATGAACGGTGAGACCGTGCGCTTCACCCGCCAGGACACGGTCGACGAGGAGTGGCGCATCATGCAGCCGCTGCTCGACGCGCCGCCCAAGGTGAAGACGTACGCGCCTGGCAGTTGGGGCCCGGACACGACGGCCCTGCTCGGTGACTGCGGGCCGTGGCACGACCCCTGGATGGGCAAGTGAACTCAGGCCGCGCCGAGGTCGACCGGACCGACGAGTGGGCGGCGCTGCGCGAGCAGCACCTGCGGTCCGCCGACGCGCGTCCGGAGTCGTCGGCGCGCGGCGTGCACCATCTGGCGCTGCTGTCGAGCGACGTCGAAGCGACGATCCGCTTCTACCAGGATGTGCTCGAGTTCCCGCTCACCGAGTTGTTCGAGAACCGCGACTACCAGGGCTCGACGCACTTCTTCTTCGACATCGGCCACGGCAACCTGCTCGCGTTCTTCGACTTCCCGGGGCTCGACCTCGGGCGCTACGCCGAAGTGCTCGGCGGGCTGCACCACCTCGCGATCTCGGTGACGCCGGAGCGCTGGGAGCACCTGCGCGAGAACCTGGCCGCCGCCGGCGTCGCCACCCAGGAGATGAGCGGGTCGTCGATCTACTTCAGCGGTCCCGACGGCGAGCGCCTCGAGCTGATCAAGGACACCCTCGGCGAGATGTACGGCACCAAGGTGTTGTAGGGAGAAGGTGTTGTGAGCTGTCCTCCGGGCTAGTTTGGGCACTCGCCCAACACCGCTCGGAGGTCCTGCGACATGGAGAACATCGAGTCGATCGACTTCTTCTCCGACCAGTCGCTCGTCGAGGACCCGTACCCCTACTTCGAGGCGCTGCGGGCCGAGTGCCCGGTCCTGCCGTTGCCCCACCTCGGCATCGTCGCGGTGACCGGCTACGACGAGGCCAGCGAGGTGTACCGCGACCCCACGACGTTCTCCTCGTGCAACTCGGTCATCGGGCCCTTCGCCGCGTTCCCGGTGCCGCTCGAGGGCGACGACGTCGGCGCCGTCATCGACCAGTACCGCGACCAGCTCCCGATGGCCGAGCACATGGTGACGATGGACCCGCCCGACCACACCCGCGAGCGCGCGCTGCTCATGCGCCTCATCACACCGAAGCGCCTGCGTGAGAACGAGGACTTCATGTGGCGCCTCGCCGACGAGCAGCTCGACGAGTTCGTCGCCAATGGTCGCTGCGAGTTCATCGACGAGTTCTCCCAGCCGTTCGCCATGCTGGTGGTGGCCGACCTCCTCGGTGTGCCCGACGCCGACCACCGGCGGTTCCGCGAGGGCTTCGGGATGCTGGGCACGGTCGGTGAGGTCAGCGCCGGGAGCGATGGGCAGCAGAGCGGGAACGCGCTCGGGTGGCTCGACGCGTGGTTCGCCGAGTACATCGAGGACCGCCGTCGCAACCCGCGCGACGACGTGCTCACCGACCTCGCGCTCGCGACCTATCCCGACGGGAGCACACCCGACGTCACCGCGGTCGTGCGCACGTCCACGTTCTTGTTCGCAGCCGGGCAGGAGACGACGGCGCGACTGCTCGCGTCCGCACTCAAGCAACTCGCGCTGAACCCGGGTCTGCAGGACGAGTTGCGCGCGAACCACGACCGCATCCCGAACTTCATCGAGGAGACGTTGCGGGTCGAGAGCCCGGTGAAGGCCGACTTCCGCCTGGCGCGTCGCACGACGACGATCGGCGAGGTCGAGGTCGCGGCGGGGACGCCGGTCATGTTGCTCAACGGCGCGGCGAACCGCGACCCGGGGCGCTTCGAGTGCCCGGCCGAGTTCCGCGCTGACCGTCCCAACACGATGGACCACCTCGCGTTCGGACGCGGGCACCACTCGTGTCCGGGCGGACCGCTGGCGCGTGCCGAAGGTCGCATCAGCATCGAGCGCATCCTCGAGCGGATGCACGACATCCGGCTGTCAGAGGAGCACCACGGCCCCGAGGGCGACCGACACTTCGACTACGAGCCCACCTGGGTGCTGCGCGGCCTCACCCGGCTCAACCTGGAGTTCACGCCTGCGTGAGCAGGCGTGTCATGAGGAGGCACGCCTGCGTGAGCAGGCGTGCCGTCACTCCCAGGGCTCGAACAGGCCCTCGAACTCGAGCTTGCCGCCGGTGACGCGGCCGTAGAGCAGCCAGTCGCCGCGGAACATGCCGTGCTCGTACGGTGCGCACGCGATGTGCGTGTGCGCGCCGCCGGTGGTGCTGGGCATGAACCGGATCGTCTCGAGCCCGGCCTTGAGTCCGGGGCCCGAGAGGATGGGGGCACGGAAGAGACCTTCTGCCAACACGCGCGCGGTGTCGTACCCGAGCACGGGGATCGCGTTGGGCCACATCATCGGATCCGAGTCGTAGCGCGCGCGGTATCGCTCGATGAAGCCGTTGACGAGGGCGTTGTTCGGATCGAGCTGGTCGATGCCGACCCAACCCTCGAACTTCTCGTAGCCCATCAGGTAGAACATGAACGCGGTGCCCATGATGCGCGGCGGGTCCCACGCGAGCTCGTCGAGCGCTTCGCGCAACAGCCCCTTCGCCGCCAGCATCCCGTAGCCCATGTACACGAGCGCGTCGGGCCCGACCTGGCGCAGGTGATCCAGGTTGTCGGCGAGATGCTCCGGGCTCTGGTTGACCGACTCGACCGCGGCGATGGAGATGCCGCGCCGACGCGCCTCTTGGCGGAAGTAGCGGAAGTACTCCTCGCCGTTGGGTGAGATCTCGCTCAACACCGCGACGCGTCGGTGTCCTTGCTTCGCGAGCCACGCGACGACGAGCGCGGCGTCGCCGCCGACGTCACCGTTGCCGAGTCGGAAGCAGTACTCGCCCTGCAGTCGCTCGGTGCCGGCCCAGCTGAGGAGCGGTACCTGGAGCTCGTTGGCGAGCGGCGCGACCGTGATCGCGTTGTCGGAGCTGTACGCCCCGGCGACACCGATGCAGCCCTCGTCGACGAGGTACCTGAACCCGTCGGTGGCGTTGCGGGCCGAGCCGTTGGGGAGCCCGTTCTCCGCGTGCAGCACGAACTCGTACGGACGGTCGAGCAGGCCCGACTCGACCGCTTCGTCGAAGGCCATGCGGTGGATTTTGTCGAAGCTGCCGCCAGGGCCGTCGAGACACGCGCCCAGCCAGCCGATCTTGATGGGGTCCATCGTTCGTATATTAGATACACCGCTCGCGACGATGCTCGGTCGCTGTGGTAGGCCGTCCCGATGCACTTCCACCCGTACCTCACCTTCGGCGGCACGTGTGCGGACGCGTTCGCCTTCTACCAGGAGATCTTCGGCGGTCCGCTCGAGGTGATGACGATGGCCGAGGCGCCCGGGGGCTCGCCCGACGGCGCGGAGCCCGACGCAGTGATGCACGCGTCGCTCACCACCGACGGCGGCGCGCTCCTCATGGGCGCCGACCACCCGACCGGCGACTTCACCGGACCGGTCCACGGGATGTGCGTCACCGCGGAGCTGCCCACCAAGGAGGAGGCGCACCGCGTCTTCGACGAGCTCTCCGAGGGCGGCACCGTGCAGATGCCGATGGCGGAGACGTTCTTCTCGCACGCGTTCGGGATGTGCCTCGACCGCTTCGGGACGCCGTGGATGGTGATGGCCGGGACCATGCCGGGCAGCTGAACCCTTCGACGGTTCAGACCTTTGGCGGTACACAACTTTTCGGCGGGCCCCTGTCGATTTCACGCGAGTGGTTCGTCGTGTGGTCGACAGCTCGAATCGGCCCACACGAAGGAACACCACATGCCGCACCCCGTGATCCACGCTGAGATCCGTTCCGTCGACCCCGACGCCACCCGCGAGTTCTTCGCCGACCTGTTCGGTTGGAAGGTTGCGTCGGAAGGCGCGTTCCCCGGCTACACGTTCATCGACACGGGCGTCGAGAACGGCACGTACGTCGCCATCAGCCCCCTCCAGGGGACCGAGGACGAGGTGCTCTTCTTCGTCGGTGTCGACGATGTCGACGCGACGCTCCGCAGGGCTGAGGAGCTCGGTGGCACCATCGTGCAGCCCGCGCAGCACGTGCCGGGCACCAGCTTCGGCGTGTTCGCCGATGCGCACGGGCACAAGGTGGGCGTGGCCGCGACCGCGGCGTCGGAGACCGGGCAATGACCAAGTCGGCGGTGAACCCGTGGGACGCGATCCACGCCGAGCGCGGTGCGCTGGCGAGTGACCTTGCCGACCTGACCGACGAGCAGTGGCAGACCCGATCGCTGTGCGGCGACTGGACGGTGCAGCAGACGCTCGGTCACATGACCGCGGCCGCGTCGACGAACCCACCGAAGTGGATGGCTCGCTTCGCGGGGACCGGGTTCCGGTTCGACGCGTTGATCGGCAAGGACATCGCGACCCAGACCGCGGGCGGGCCTGCGCAGACGCTGGCGCGGTTCCGGTCGGTCGAGCGCTCGAACGGCCACCCGCCCGGCCCGGTCGACAGCTGGCTCGGTGAGACGTTCGTGCACGCGGCGGACATCCGGCGCCCGCTCGGCATCAGCCACGACTACTCCGTCGACGCCGCCACCCGGCTCGCCGACTTCTACACGCGCTCCAACCTGCTCATCGGGTCGAAGAAGCGGGTGGC
>DASXXX010000162.1:0-6816 GCA_036502765.1 Acidimicrobiia bacterium
GCCGCCGCCGGTGCTCACGTGGTCGACCTGGCTCGCGAGGCCGAACGCTCGCATCGCCGCGGCGCTGTCGCCCCCGCCGACCACGGTGAACGCGCGCGACGCGGCGACCGCGTCGGCGACGGTGCGGGTGCCGGCCGCGAAGGGCGCGAGCTCGAACATGCCCATGGGACCGTTCCACAGCACCGTCTTCGCCTCGGTGACGATGTCGGCGTAGGTCCCGGCGGTCTCGGGGCCGATGTCGAGGCCCTTCCACCCGTCGGGGATCGACACCCGGTTGACGGTGCGGGTCTCGGCGTTGGCGGAGACGGCCTGTGAGATGACGAAGTCGGTGGGGATCTCCACCCGCCCGCTCTCGAGCAGACGCGTGCACTCCTCGACCATCTCGGGCTGCACCAGCGAGTCGCCGACGCGCGTGCGCATCGCGAGCAGGAACGTGAACGCCATCGCGCCACCGATGAGCACCTTGTCGCACCGGTTGAGGAGCGCCTCGATCACGCCGAGCTTGTCGCTGACCTTGGCGCCGCCGAGCACCGCGACGAACGGGCGGCCGACGTCGTCGGCGAGAAGCTTCGACAGCACCTCGACCTCGCGGTGCAGCAGTCGTCCACCCGCGTGCGGGAGGATCGGCGGCGGACCGACGATCGACGCGTGCGCGCGGTGCGAGGCACCGAACGCCTCGTTCACGTACACGTCGCCGAGCTCCGACAGATTGAGTGAGAAGGCCGCATCGTTCTCGGTTTCGCCCGGTTCGAAGCGCAGGTTCTCGAGCAGCACCACGTCGCCGGGACTCGACGACGCGACCAGCGGTTCGACGCGCGGGCCGTAGACCGCGGGTGCGAGCTGCACGTCGCAGTCGAGGAGCTCCCGCATGCGCTCGGCCACCGGGGCCATCGAGTACTGCGGATCGACGACGCCCTTCGGGCGACCGAGGTGGCCGGCGACCACGACGACCGCGCCGCGGTCACGCAACCAGTTGATGGTGGGGAGCGCGGTGGCGATGCGAAGGTCGTCCTCGACCACGCCATCGCTCAGCGGCACGTTGAGGTCGACGCGCACGAGCGCCCGCTGCCCCTTCTTGAGGGGCAGGTCTTCCAATCGAGGCAGGTCCATCACACCGGGTCGATTTCGCTTCGCTGCATCTCCACCTATTCCCCGACGAACGCGACGATGTCGATGAGGCGGTTGGAGTAGCCCCATTCGTTGTCGTACCAGCCGAGGATCTTGACCAGCGTGCCGTCGCTCATGGTGTCCTCGGCGGAGAAGATGCACGACGACGGGTTGCCCACGATGTCGGCCGAGACCAGCGGCTCGTCGGAGTACTCGAGCACACCGCGGTACGACTTGTCGTTGCTGGCGGTGTCGAATGCGGCGTTGATCTCGTCGACGGTGACCGCGCGCGACAACACGGCCGACAGGTCGGTGATCGAACCGGTAGGCACCGGGACGCGCAGCGACGTGCCGCTGAGCTTGCCCGCGAGCTCGGGGAGCACGAGGCCGATGGCCTTGGCCGCGCCGGTGCTGCTCGGGATGATGGACAGGTTGGCGGCCCGCATGCGCCGCAGGTCGGGCTTGCCGCTGCGCGTCGCCTTGGCGAGGTCCTGCAGCGACTGGTCGCTGGTGTATGCGTGGACGGTGGTCATGAGGCCCTGCTCGAGCCCGAAGGTGTCGTTGAGCACCTTCGCCATCGGTGCGAGGCAGTTGGTGGTGCACGAGGCGTTGGAGATCACCGTGTGCGCCGACGCGTCGTAGACCTCGTCGTTGACGCCCATGCAGATGGTGGCGTCGGCGTCGCCGCTCGGCGCGGAGATCACGACCCGACCGACGCTGCCGCCGAGGTGGCCGGCCGCCTTCTCGCGGGCGGTGAAGATGCCGGTGGATTCGATCACGACGTCGACGCCGTGGTCGCTCCACGGGATCTCGGCCGGGTCCATCACCTCGAGCTTCTGGATCTCACGACCGTCGATCGAGAAGCCCGTGTCGGTGGGCTGGACGTCGTTCGAGAGCGTGCCCCCGACCGAGTCGTGCTTGAGCAGGAAGGCGACCGTCTGGCTGTCGCCCATCGGGTCGTTCACCGCCACCAGCTCGACGCCGGCGTCCTTACCGCGGGCGAGCAGCGCCCGGGTGAACGAGCGACCGATGCGCCCGAAGCCGTTGATCCCTACACGAACCGCCATTGGACCCCTCCACATCTCGACGTTGAGATCGGTTGACTACAGCAGAGCACAGAGCGCCCGTGCCAACTGTTGATGGTCGTGCGCCAGCCCGTCGGCCCGCGCGACCCGGGCGGCGACCACTTCCACGCCCCATTCGTCGGCAAGGGCAGCGAGGCGCTCAGGGTCGATCGGCAGGCCCTCGCCGGTGTCGTGGAGCAGTGTGTCGACCCGCGCGCCGTGTGCGAGGACCGCGGCCAGGTGGTCGGCGAGATCCATGCCCGACGTCTCCGGGACCTGGGGCCGCAGGTTGGCGACCTGCACGACTCGGGCCCGTGTGCCCACGATCGCCTCGCGCAGACCGGCCACGCACAGGACCGGCAGCACACTGGTGTACAGCGACCCGGGGGCGTAGACGACCTGGTCGGCGACGAGGATGGCGTCGACCGCATCGGGGGTGGCGGCGACGTCGGAAGGCACCAGTTCGACCCGGCGGATCTCACGGCTGTTGGCCACCGCCACCTGACCCTCGACCACCAGCCCCTCGACAACACGGCCGTCGACATCGGGGGCACTGAGCTCGGCTTTCAGCACGACCGGCTCGACCGTGGCGGGGACGACCCGACCCACCGCCTTGAGCAGGCGGCCGGCTTCGTCGAGCGCGGCGGGAAAGCTGCCGAGGGTCTCGGTGAGGCCGACCAGGACGAGGTTGCCGAGGGCGTGGCCCTCGAGTTCGCCGTCGCGGAAGCGGTGTTCGAACGCCGGCGACCAGACACCGTCGTCGCCGGCGAGGGCGACCAGGCAGCGGCGGATGTCGCCGGGCGGGGGCACACCGAGATCGCGGCGGAGCCGACCCGACGATCCCCCGTCGTCGGCGACGCTCACGACCGCGGTGATCGACCCGGCGTAGCGGCGGATGGCGCGCAACGCGGTGGCGAGCCCGTGCCCGCCCCCGAGCGCGACCACCGAAGGGCCGTCCACCGAAGGGCCGGCACCCGTCTGCGGGTGGATCGGCTGCGGGTCAGCCACGGTCGACGTCGCGGTGGTGGACGCGGGGAGACACGCCGTGTGCTTCCAGCAGCCGCGCCAGCTCGGACGCGATCACCACGCTGCGATGGCGGCCCCCGGTGCAGCCGACGCCGATCGAGAGGTACGACTTGCCCTCGCGTACGTAGGCCGGGAGCAGGAGCGCGAACAGCCGTTCGAGCTCGGCGAGGAACGGCGTGGTCTCGGGCTGCGCGAGCACGTAGTCGCGCACGCGCGGGTCGGTGCCGGTGAGCGGGCGCAGCTCCTCGACCCAGTGCGGGTTGGGCAGGAACCGGCAGTCGAACACGAGATCGACGTCGATCGGCAGGCCGTGCTTGTAGCCGAACGACACGATGCTGGTCTGGAGCTCGCCGGCACTGTCGTCGTCGTCGAACAGCTCTTGCAGTCGCTCGCGCAATTCGTGCACGTTGAGGTCGGTGGTGTCGACGACGACGTCGGCATTGCCCTTGAGATCCTCGAGCAAGGCGCGTTCAGCGGCGATGCCGTCGGACACGCGTTCGCGATCGGCGAGCGGGTGTTTCCGGCGGCTCTCCTCGTAGCGGCGCACGAGGACGTCGTCGGCGGCGTCGAGGAACAGCACCCGGGTGCGCGCGCCCATCTCGCGCAGCTCGGCCAGCGCGGCGACCAGCGCGTCGACGAACTCGCCCGAGCGCACGTCGATGACCAGGCCCAACCGCTGCGGATCGTCGGTGCCGCGGCCGAGCTCTGCGACCTTGGGCACCAGAGCCGGCGGCAGGTTGTCGATCACGAAGAAGCCGAGGTCTTCGAGCACGTCGGCGGCCGCCGAGCGTCCTGCACCCGACATCCCGGTGACGATGGTGACGTCGAGGGTCATGCGCGCACTCCCGTCCTCAGCGTCTCGCCGTGGAGCTGCGCGTACACCGCGCGCCCGACCTTGTCGGGGAGCCAGGGAATCGCCACGATCTCCTCTTCCGTCAACGCGCGCAGCCGCTTGACCGAGCCGTGTTCCTTGAGCAAGCGCGCGCGGCGCGTCGGCCCGAGGCCGGGCACGTCGTCGAGCACCGACTTGGTCATCGACTTGCCGCGCAGCTCGCGGTGGTACGTGATGGCGAAGCGGTGGGCTTCGTCGCGCACCTGCTGCAGCAGGTAGAGCGCCTCGGAGTCGCGCGGGATGCGCACGGGGTCGGACTGTCCGGGCACGTACACCTCTTCGAACCGCTTGGCGAGGCTGGCCACCGCGATGTCCTCGAGGCCCATCTCCTCGAGCACCCGCACCGCCACACCGAGTTGACCCTTGCCACCGTCGATGAGCACGAGGTTGGGTGGGTACGCGAAGCGCTTCCCGCTGCGCGCGCCCTCGTCGCGATCTTGCAGGTAGCGACGGAAGCGGCGCGTCAGCACCTCTTCCATCGACGCGAAGTCGTCCTGCGTGGGAGTGTGCCGGATCTTGAAGCGGCGGTAGTCGGAGCGCTTCGGCAGGCCGTCTTCCATCACCACCATCGACGCCACGATCTCGGTGCCCTGGAGGTTCGAGATGTCGTAGCACTCGATGCGCAGTGGCGCCTCGGCGAGGCCGAGCGCGTCCTGCAACGCGATCAGCGCGCGGGCCCGTGCGTTGTGGTCGGACGCGCGCTTGAGCTTGTGGCGAACCATGGCTTCCTGCGCGTTCTGCGTGACCGTGTCCATGAGCTGGCGCTTGGCGCCCCGTTGCGGCACCCGCACCCGCACCTTGCTCCCCCGCTGCAGGCCGAGGAACTCCTGGTACAGATCGGGGTCGTCGGGCAGCTCTGGCACGAGGATCTCGCGTGGGATGTCGGTGCCCTCGAGGTCGCCGTAGAGCTGTTCGACGAGCCGGCCGACGAGCTCCGGCCGTCCGACGTCTTCCACCTTGTCGACCACGAGTCCCTTGCGGCCGACGACGCGCCCCTTGCGCACCAGGAACACCTGGACCGACGCCTCGAGGGGGTCGTCGACCATCCCGATGAGGTCGTAGTCCTCTTCTTTGGCGTCGACCATCTGCTGGCGCTCGATGGCCTTGCGCACCGACACGATCTGGTCGCGCAGGCGAGCCGCACGCTCGAACTCCAGCGCGTCGCTGGACTCGTGCATCTTCTTGTCGAGACGATCGAGGACCGGCGCGGTGTCGCCGTCGAGGAAGTCGATGAGCTCGGCGACGAGCGCCATGTATTCCTCGTGGGTCACCGCATTGACGCACGGCGCCACACACTTCTCGATGTGCGCGTACAGGCACGGACGCCCCAAACGGGCGTGGCGGTCGAACTTGTTCTTCGTGCACGTGCGGATCGGGAACGTGCGCAGGAGGAGGTCGAGCGTCTCGCGGATGGCGTAGGCGTGCGCGTAGGGCCCGAAGTACCTGACGCCCTTGCGCTTGGCCCCCCGCATCACCATGGCCCGGGGCCACTCCTCGTCGAGGGTGATGGCCAGGTACGGGTAGGACTTGTCGTCCTTCAGCCGGATGTTGAAGCGGGGCCGGTGCTTCTTGATGAGGCTGAACTCGAGGAAGAGCGCCTCGACCTCGTTGCGCACCGTGATCCACTCGACCGAGTCGGCCGTGCTGACCATCTGCGCCGTGCGCTCGGAGAGGCCGGTGGAGAAGTACGACATCACCCGGCTGCGCAGGCTCTTGGCCTTTCCCACGTAGATGATGCGCCCGGCGCGGTCCTTGAATTGGTACGAGCCGGGGCTGTCGGGGATGGTCGAGGGCACCGGCCGTTGCACCCCTCCATTGTCGCGCCCGGCAACGGCGCTATTGTGCTGAGTTGCCGGCCTGGAATTCCGGCACACACATCGGTTCCGTGGCCGACAACCCCGCGGTGGGCGACCAGGCTGTCCCCGCCGGCCAGAGCGGAACTCCACACCCCTCGGGGGAACCGCACATGCTGAGACTGCAGGCTCCGCTCCCGGATCGCTACACCCTGGCGACGCCCGATGAGCTCGACCTCTGGATCGAGGACGCCAAGGCGTCGCTCGGCGATCGACTGCTCATCCTGGGACACCACTACCAACGCGACGAGGTCATCAAGTGGGCCGATGCCCGCGGCGACTCGTTCAAGCTGGCCCGCTTCGCGGCAGACAACGACGCCGCCACCGACATCGTCTTCTGCGGCGTGCACTTCATGGCCGAGTCGGCCGACGTGCTCACCGGCGACCACCAGCGGGTGATCCTCCCCGACCTCAACGCCGGCTGCTCCATGGCCGACATGGCCGACATCGACCAGGTCGAGGAGTGCTGGGACGCGCTGGCCGACGTCACCGACGTCTCCCAGGTGGTGCCCATCACCTACATGAACTCCTCCGCCGCGCTGAAGGCGTTCGTGGGCGAGCACGGCGGCGCGGTGTGCACGTCGTCGAACGCGCGCGCGGTGCTCGACTGGGCCCTGGGCAAGGGCTCCAAGGTGCTCTTCTTCCCCGACCAGCACCTCGGGCGCAACACCGGCTTCGACATGGGCTACGACGAGGCCGACATGCGGGTGTGGAACCCCCGCTTCGAGCTCGGCGGGTTGGAAGAGCGCGACGTCAAGGAGGCGACGCTGCTCCTCTGGAAGGGCCACTGCTCCGTGCACCAGCGTTTCCGGCCCGAACACATCGCGGCCTTCCGCGCCGAGCATCCCGATGGTCAGGTGATCGTTCACCCCGA
>DASXXX010000163.1:0-5969 GCA_036502765.1 Acidimicrobiia bacterium
GGCGCGGCGCGGGCAGGTGAAGAGCGGCGGTCGCTCCGACAAGATCCGCACCTACAACTACAAGGAGAACCGCGTCACCGACCACCGCATCGGGCTCACGCTGCACTCCCTCGACCAGGTGCTCGCGGGTCAGCTCGACGATCTCACCGACGCGCTGATGGCCGACGAACGCCAGCGCCAACTCGGCGACGACGCGCCGTGAACGCGGCGGCCACGACGTGGGCCGACCTGCGCGTGCGCGCCGAGGAACGCCTCCGCGACGCGAGCGCGCTCCGTCCCGAGAACGAGGCGCGCTGGATGGTCGAGCGCGTGTCGGGCTACGACGGTACGGAGCTGATCACCAACGAGCGCGAACTCGCGCCCGCGCCTGCGGTGCTGCACCTCGCCGACATGCTCGACCGCCGCGTCGGCGGTGAGCCGTTGCAGTACGTGCTCGGGCGATGGGACTTCCTCGGCCTCGACCTGCTCGTCGACCCGCGCGTGCTGGTGCCGCGACCCGAGACCGAGGTGGTGGCCCAGACCGCGATCCTCGAGGCGGAGCGCCTCGGTGCGCGTCGGGGCAAGCACGACGGCTGGCTCGCCGCCGACACCGCGTATGCGGTGGCCGACCTCGGCACCGGTTCCGGCGCCATCGCCCTCGCGTTGGCGCGCGAGTTGCCCGACGCGGTGGTGTGGGCCACCGACGCCAGCGACGACGCGCTCGTGGTCGCGCGTGCCAACGTCGCGGGGGTCGGGTCGGCGGCGACGCGCGTGCGCGTCGCGCGCGGATCCTGGTACGACGCACTCCCGTCCGAGTTGCGGGGCGAGCTGCGCGTGATCGTCTCCAACCCTCCGTACGTGGCCGAGCACGAAGTCACCGATCTCCCGCGCGACGTCGCCGAGTGGGAGCCCCGCGCCGCCTTGGTGAGCGGGCCCACCGGCTACGAGGCCCTCGAGGCGCTGATCGCCGATGCACCCGCGTGGCTCGACCCCGCGGGTGGCGCGCTGGTGCTCGAGCTCGCGCCGCACCAGGCCGACCGCGCCCACGAGCTCGCCACCGGCGCCGGTTTCGACGACGTGCGCGTCGATCGGGATCTCGTCGGCCGCGCCCGGGTGCTCGTGGCGCGAGTGCAGGGAACGGTCGGGCCACGAGAGCCGAACGCCTGACCGCGATAGCGTCGCCGCATGACGCTGTGGCCGGAAGAGTACGAGGGGATGCGCGCTGAAGCGCGCGCGACTGCGACCGCGATCGCCGAGATGTTCGGCGCCGCCGCGTCGAAGGAAGCGGTGTCGACCGATCGCGACGAGCGCGTGCGCGGGCAGCGGGAGATGATGAAGGCGTTCGAGGCGGTGTCACCCGCCGGCGTCGACCAGGAACTCGCCGGCGTGCCGTGTCGCGTGTTCCGTCCCGAACGCCCCGCGCGTGCCGTCTATCTCCATTTCCACGGCGGGGCGATGATCCTCGGCTCGCCGTTGATGAACGACGTCGCCAACGCCGACCTGTCGTCGCGCTTCGACCTCGCGGTGGTGTCGGTCGACTACCGCCTCGCACCCGAGCACCCGCACCCGGCCGGGTCCGACGACTGCCTGGCCGTTGCGCGCTGGGTGGTGGAGCACGGCGAAGCCGAGTTCGGCACGCCGCGTGTCCTGATCGGCGGCGAATCCGCCGGCGGCTACTACGCCGCGCTCACGACCCTGCGCATCCGCGACGAGCTCGACGCCATCGACCGCGTCGTCGGCGCCAACCTGGTGTTCGGCGTCTACGACCTGTCGGGTGCTCCGGCGTTCCGTGGCGCCCGGCCGTCCGACGTCCCCGACATCCTCGAGGACGGCCTCGGCGAGTTCGTCAACGCCTGCTTCGTGCCCGGTCGCACGCCGGACGACTGCAAGGACCCGAGCATCTCGCCGCTCTACGCCGACCTGCACGACCTGCCGCCCGCGCTCTTCACCGTCGGGAGCGCCGACCACCTCCTCGACGACAGCCTGTTCATGGCGGCACGCTGGGAGGTGTTCGGGAACGACACCGAGCTTGCCGTGTACCCC
The DNA here is from genome assembly GCA_036502765.1 of Acidimicrobiia bacterium. Taxonomy (GTDB): domain Bacteria; phylum Actinomycetota; class Acidimicrobiia; order IMCC26256; family DASPTH01; genus DASUAS01. Next base: position 2,023 of record DASXXX010000163.1, read on the forward strand.
GACTGCATCCACGCCTTCAACGCGTTCCCCACCGAGCTCGCGAAGCGGGCCAACGAACGCATCGACGCGTTCTTCGACCGGGTACTGGGCTGATCGCCGTGGCCGACGAGCTCGATGTCGACGCCATGATCGCCCGCTTCCGCGAGCGCGCCGCCGCGGTGCGCGACCGTCCGCTGCCGCCGGTTGCGGGCGCGGAACGTCAGCGGTTCGTGGAACAGGCCCAGCGCGACTTCCAGGACTTCGCCATCATCGGCGACGCCACCTGGGACTTCACCGACGGCGTCCTCACCCTCAAGGTCGACCTCACCTGATTCGACCGAGGCAGACCGGGTCGCGAACGACGCGGCGCGCGCCGCTCGCCTTTGTCGCCGGCTCCATAACCACGGCGATCCTCTATCAGGGCAATATGGCGCGGTGCGGAACCGCGAAAACGTGCCGTCGCCTCGAACGTCGAGGCGGCCATGAGGCACACGTGAAGACAAGGGTGTGGATCGCAGCAGGTGTGATCATTGCTGCCGCAGTTGGAGGCAGCGCGCTTGCGTTCAGGGGCAGCGGATCGAACGCGCCCACGGAATCCAGCGCGTCGCCCGGGTCACGGGCTGCGGCCAGCTCGACAAGCGCCCCGCCAGACTCGACCGCGGCCAACGGGTCGAGTACCCCCACGGAAACGAAGGATCCGAATCCGCCGCTCCAAACCGCAAACGCTGGTGCCTGTCTCGGCACGAACAACGATTGCACGCAGACCGAGCGGGAGGCGGCGGCCACTGCGACGACGGTTCCGGACCTCTTCGCCGGTCAGCCCATCGTCGATCTCACACCGACGGAAGCAATCGCGAAGGTGAGATCCTCGTCACTCGAGTTTCCAAGCCTGACGCGCATCGAAGCGAAGCAGTGCACGTTTCTCGAGTACGTGAAGGCGAAGCCCGATGCGAGTATGCCCGGGGTGTCTGCTGGGCGGGCCGTCATCGTGGTTGCTGCGGCGGGAACAGTTGTCCCGGAATTTGCGGGGGCCCTGACATACCCATGGGGGGTTATCGCCTACGACGTCAGGACCGGGATGCCATTGGGCATGCACGCTACGTACGAGGGGAGATGGCCACCGTTCTGGCACGACCTCCCGGGGCGAGTCACGGTCGGATAGCACCGACGAGCTCTACCGTTTGCTGCCGCGCCAGATCTGCCGCTCGGCACGTGGCGCACGCCATGATGAATGTGTGGCGACGATCACCCTCGATGGCGATTCGATCAGCGAACCGGCCGACTTCTACTCGGCCTTCTTCCACGCGACAGCGGGTCTGATTCCTGACTACGGCGGGCGGAACCTTGACGCGCTCGTCGACGACCTCCGCGACTTGAACGAGCCGCTGATGGTCGTGTGGGTTCACTCGGCAGCATCGCGAGCGGCGCTCGGCGACTGGTTCGGACGGGTCGTTGCGGCACTCACCAACGACGGCGCTCACCCGCTCGTGTCGGTGACTCTCCGGTAGACGATGTTCCCCTCGTACGGCGGGACGCGGGTCGCCAGGTGGTGTTCTCCTCGCGCACGACATTCTCCGAAGAGCCGGTCCAGCTCTTCGCCGATCTTCTTTCCCGTACGGCCAAGGGGGTGCGGGTAGTTGACGCCCGCAGGCTCGTCGTCGATGCCGGGGCGGCTGTTGGTCCGGTCGGTCACTGCACCCACGTTAGGACGGAGGTAAAACTCGTCACACCGCTCGGGCACTCCATATCTCCCGCCCTGGCGCAGGTGGACCGAGGCAAGATGTGCCGATGTCTGGGGGCCGATACGCCGTCGTTGCGTGCGTTCTGGTTGCCCTCGCAGGCGCGTCGTCCTCGGCGGCAGCGGCGGAGATGTCGGGCGCAAAGGCGCGCGCCGGCAAAGGCGGTGAGTGCCGAGCGCCTTCGACGTTCACTCCCGACGCTGACAACGAGGTGGAGGGAGCGACGCGGAACGGCACCCTCTTTGGACTCCTGTTCGGCGAGCGCGTTCCACCGAGGGCTGGCGACGAACTCAAGATCGTCTGGCGCATGACCGGCAAGGGTCCGCTCAAGGTCAAGTTCACAGGCCCCGACGGCAAGAAGAGACCGCTCGCGTTCGGGCCGGTGGCTCACAGCGCTGGGAGCAGCTACCAGCGTCCGGGCGACGAGTGGGGCACCGGCTTTCGCTTCGGCACCCCTGGGTGTTGGCACATTCAGTTGACTCGCTCCAACAACGTCGGCGATGTCTGGCTGGACGTTCCACGGGCAACTGCATAACTGGCGCACTGGCTGTGCCGACCGGGCAATCGGGCGCGTCAAGTCGGCTCAGCGCGAAGCGGCTTCGAGAACGCCCGATGTGCTGTTCGGAGCGGCCCGTCCCGGTGCCCGGGGGAGCGTTCTACGCGTCGTTCCTGTGTCTTCATGGCCTGCCGTGCTCGACATCTTGCTTGTCGAGTCACATGTCGGGGGTTGGCACGCGCCCGTATCCGAGCATGTAACCCGCCGAGCGGATCGAGGCGATGGTCAACCCGAAGGGCCAGAGGCGCTTTCGCAGCCGCGTGATGTAGGCAGGCAAGGCAGCGATGCGCGCACCGTCAGCAAGTGTGGCGAGAAGTTCCTCGCGTGGGACGACGTCCTCGAAGTGCTCGATTAGCGGTTTCAAGAGCCCCGCATCACGCGTCGACAAGTGAACGAACTGTCTCCCGAGGTGGAGCGCGTCCTCTGCGTCGAGTTGCGGCACAGGCCTGAACTCCGAAGCAAGGCGCGTCTCCAACTCGTTGAGCCGGCTGAGGAAGTCCGAAGCGTCTTCCGGGAACCGGACCCATTCCTCGAGGTCGTCGCACTCGGTTGGCGGCGGCGCGTTGAGGCCCACCACAACGATTCGAGGGATCCTCGCCCTCCTGAGGCGCCCTAGCTCTGCAGCACCTTCTGGTAGGAAGACGATGACCACGTCGGGTTCGTTGACGTTGAGTTCCTGGCTCATGGTGCAACCATTTCTTGGCGGGCGGCGGACCGAGGTGATCCGCCGCCCGCCCGTAAGCCCTAGCCCACTGATCTCATCGACCCGTCGTCGGTTCCTGCGAGGCACCGCCGGACATGACGATCTCCTGTTCCACGCCGACGACGTCGAGCTCTCGCACCTGCAGGTTGTCGTAGGCGAGTGCGCCCATCTCCGGCAGGTCGAGGCCAGCGATCTCGTCGGCCTCCTCCGAACGGATGCCGCCCTTCATGAGCTTGTCCTGGAGCTTGAAGAAGGCGAAGGCGAAACCGCCCATCACAAAGATGATCACCAGGCAGCCGATCGCCTGCGACCCGAGCTGTCCGAAGCCGAGCTTCCCGAACGAGCCGTTGCCGAGGAACTTCCCGCTGCCGTAGAGGATGCCGGTGACGCCCTTGCCGTCGGTCGTGGAACCGGTCGTGCCGTTCCACCCCGAACCGTACCGGCCGTCGGCGAAGAGCCCGATCGTCAGCACACCCCAGATCCCGCACACGCCGTGCACCGAGATGGCGCCCACCGGGTCGTCGATGCCCTTGCGCTCGAAGAAGAACACAGATTCGACGACGATCACCGCCGCGATGGAACCGATGACGGCTGCGGCCCATGGCTGCACGAACGCGCACGGTGCCGTGATGGCCACGAGGCCGGCGAGCATGCCGTTCGCCATCATGCCGGGGTCGGGTTTGCCCATCCGCTTCATGCAGTAGAACATCGCGATCGTCGCACCGAACGCTGCCGCGATGGCGGTGTTCACCGCGACCACGGTGAAGCGGAGGTCGGTGGCCGCGAGCGTCGACGCGGCGTTGAACCCGAACCACCCGAACAACAGGATGAACGTGCCGAGCATGGCCATGGGGATGTTGTGCGCCGCCAACGTGCGCGGCTTGCCGTCCGCCCCGAACTTGCCGATGCGAGCACCCAGCACCAGCGCACCGGCGAGGCCGGCGATGCCGCCCATGGCGTGCACCACACC
>DASXXX010000164.1:0-4376 GCA_036502765.1 Acidimicrobiia bacterium
CACGCGGCCCTCGTAGAGGCGGCTCACGCCCTTCGCGTCGACCAGCATGGGCCCGAGACGCAACCGGGTGAGGAAGGTCGACGCCATGCCGGGCCGGCCCTTGTCGAGGAACTCGACCATGGTGGCGTGCGTGCCCACCGCAACGATCAGCTGGGCCTTCGACTCGTAGGCGAGGAGCATGGCGACGTCCTCGCTGGTGCCCTCGGCCACGAACTCGAGGTACTCGACGCCCCACTCGAGCAGGTTCTCGCGCCCGGGCGCGCGGCCGTCGGGGTGCACGTGGTGCACGAGCTCGGCGCCACACGCGAGTCCCTTGGGCGACACCGAGTCGAAGTCGCCGATGATGATGTCGGGCTTCAGGCCGTGTTCCAGCAGCGCGTCGGCGCCGCCGTCGACCCCGATCAGCACCGGCTGGTACTCACGGATGTACGGGCGCAGCGCCGCGAGGTCGGAGCGGTAGTCGTGCCCGCGCACGACGACCAGCGCGTGACGTCCTGCGAACTTGGTGTGCAACGGGGGGAGCTCGAGCGGCTCGAACGTGAGGCGCGCTTCCTTCTGGATGTACTCCAGCGTGTTGGCGGCGAAGCGCTCGAGCTCGGTGCCGATCGCGGCGCGCGCGGCCTCCATCGCCACTTCGATGCCGGTCTCGTCGAGGACGCGGCCGCGGCCCAGCAGCTCGCCGTTGCGCCAGATCTCGCCGTCCTCGATGCGGAGGACGTCACCTTCCTGCATGAGATCCATGAACGCGGGGTCGACGTCGTCGACCAGCGTGATGCCGGACTGGACGACCCGGATCGGCCCACCGTTGGGGTAGCGCCCCGAGATCGACTGCGTGCAGTTGATCACCGCGACGACGCCCTTCTCGATGAGACCGTCGGCCGCGACCCGATCGAGGTCGCGATGGTTGATCACTGCGATGTCGCCGGCCTGCAGGCGCGGGATCATGTCCTTGGTGCGCCGGTCCGCGTGCGCCGGCCCCTGGATCGCAAACGGGGCGTCGGACTGCTTGCGCAGCCGGAGCCGGGCCATCAGCGCCGACCTCGACGGGCGCCGGCACCCGCGGACGTGCCCGCGGACGCTCCGGCCGTCTCGAGCAGTTCGGCCGCGTGGCGCCGAGCGTGGGACGACTCCCCCACGCCGGCGAGCATGCGCGACAACTCGGCGACGCGCTCGTCGCCGTCCACCACGGTGGCGTGTGCCACGGTGCGCTCTGCCCTGTCGACCCGTTCCACAGCCTTCTCCACCACGACCTGCGTTCCGGCGAACGCGGCCACCTGCGCGAGATGCGTGACGCACAGCACCTGATGCCGCGACCCGAGCGCCTGCAGCAGGCGTCCGACCGCGGCTCCGGCCTCACCACCGATCCCGGCGTCGACTTCGTCGAACACCAGCGTCGGAGGCGCTTCCGAGAGCACCACTCGCGCCGCCAGCATCGCGCGGGAGAGCTCGCCGCCGGACGCGGCCCGGGCGAGGGGCCGGGCCCGCTCACCGGGATTGGCAGCGAGGAGGTAGGTCACCTGGTCGTGGCCGTCGTCGGTCGGGGGCCCCGGCTCCACGTCGATCTCGACCACCGCGTGGGGCATGGCCAGCTCGCGGAGATGGCCACCCACCGCGGTGCCGAGGGGCTCGGCGGCGGCGCGCCGGGCCCTCGACAGGTCGGCGGCCGCCGCGGTGGCATCGCGTTCGTGCGCGGCGCGGCGGGCTTCGAGCTCGGCGGCGCGCTCCTCGTAGCGCTCGAGCTCGTCGAGGCGCGCCGCCGCCTCGGCGCCGTAGGCGATCACGTCGGCGAGGGTGGAGCCGTACTTGCGGCCGAGCTCGTGCAACTGGTGACGACGGGTGCGCACGGTCTCGACGCGCGCGGGGTCCTCGTCGACTCGCTCCACCTCGCGCCGCAGCTCCTGCTCGATGTCGGCCAGCTCGCCCTGCGCCCCCCGCAGGCGCGCGGCGAGTGAGGCGAACGGGGCGCGGCCGTCGAGCGCGGCGAGCGCGGCACCGACGGCGTCGAGCCCTGGACCTTCCAACGCTTCGTACGCGCGCGTCAGCGCGTCGCGGTGTGCGACCGCGTCGGCGAGCAGTGCTTCCTCGGCCTCGAGCGCCACGTCTTCGGCCGGATCCTCCACCGCCGCGGCGGCGATCTCCTGCACCTGGTAGCGGAGGAGGTCGATCTCGCGGGCGCGGGCGCGGGCGTCGCCACCGAGCGCCGCCAGCTCGGCGTCGAGGGCGCGCACCGCGGCGCGCGCGGCGCGGTAGGCGTCGAGCGCGTCGAGCGCGGGTGCTCCCGCGTAGCGGTCGAGTGCGCCGCGCTGGACCGCGGGATCGAGGAGCGACTGGTGCGCGTGCTGACCGTGGAGGTCGACGAGGGCCCGGCCCGCCTCGGCCAGCTCACCCACCGTCGCGAGGCGACCGTCGACGTAGGCGCGGCTCCGGCCGTCGCGCGGGACGACGCGCGCGAGCACCGTCTCGTCACCGGACTCGGGGTGCGAGAACCGGCCTTCGACCCGCGCTTCGGAGGCGCCGTCGCGCACGAGGCCGGCGTCGGCGCGGCCACCGACGAGCAGGTCGACCGCTTCGACCAGCAGGGTCTTGCCGGCGCCGGTCTCCCCCGTGATCGCGGTGAGCCCGGGACCCAGCACCAGGCTCAGGTCGGCGACGATCCCGAGATCGACGACGTGCAGTTCGACCAGCATCAGCGGCTACCGGTCGGCCAGGCCGAATTTGGCCTTCAAGATCTGGTGGAAGTCGCGGGGTCCGAAGGTCACGATGTGCGCCGAGCGGTCGCCGCCGCGACACGACACGGTGTCGCCCGCCGCCAGTTCGCCCAATTCGCGCCCGTCGGTGGTGAGCACGACGCTGCGGTCGTCGCACACGGTGAAACGCAGGATCTCTTCGGGCGCGAGGACCAGCGACCGGTCGAAGAGCATGTGGGGCGACACCGGCGTGAGCAGCACGCAGCGATGGCGCGGAGAGACGATCGGCCCGCGCGCCGAGAACGAGTACGCGGTCGAGCCGGTCGGCGTGGCGATGATCACGCCGTCGGCGGCGTACGTGGTGAAGAAGGTGTCGTTGATGTCGACCTCGAGCCGCGCCAGGCGGCCGGTGTGGACCTTCTCGAGGACCGCCTCGTTGAGCGCGAACCAGCGGCCCGCCGCCGACCCGGCCGACTCGACCGTGATCTCGAGCACCATGCGGTCGGCCACCTCGTAGTCGCCCGTGACCAGGCGATCGAGCGCGATGCCGAACTCCGACGGCTCCACCTCGGTGAGGTAGCCCATCTGCCCGACGTTCACGCCGAGCACCGGCACCCCGGCCTCGTAGGCGGTGTCGACGGCCCGGAGCATCGTGCCGTCGCCGCCGAGCGAGATCACGACGTCGAGGTCGGTGGTGTCGAGATCGGTACCGCGTTCGCTCCTCGGGCAGCGCACCTCGATGCCGTCGGCGCTCAGGCGCGCGGTTGCCTGCGCGACCAGTTGTGCGGCGGTGTCGCGGTTGGGGTGCGGCACCAGGCCGACGTGACGGACTCGGCGCACGCTCACCGCGCGTCGTCCACGCGTGGCACCGCGTCGTCGAGGTGGTCGTCGTCGAGCGCGGGGCCGCGGGCGTCGCAGCGCGCGAGGAACTCGACGTTGCCGTCGGCACCTTTCAACGGCGACGCGATCACGTCGACCACATGGAGGCCGGCGTCGCGGAGACCGTCGCGCACCTCGTGGAGCACGGCCCGGTGCACCGCGGGGTCGCGCACCACTCCCCCTTTGCCGATGCGGGCGCGGCCGGCCTCGAACTGCGGCTTCACCAGCAACACGAGATCGCCGTCGGTCTTCGTGCAGCGCGCGAGCGCGGGCGCGACGGTCACGAGGGAGATGAACGAGAGGTCGGCAACGGTCAGGTCGACCGGACCTCCGAGATCGTCGGGCTCGAGGTGGCGCACGTTGGTGCGCTCCCGCACGGTGACCCGGGGGTCGTCGCGCAGCGACCAGGCGAGTTGGCCCCGGCCGACGTCCACCGCGTCGACGTGCACCACCCCCGCCTGGAGCAGGCAGTCGGTGAACCCCCCCGTCGACGCGCCCGCGTCGAGGGCGCGGAGGCCCCGGACGTCGAGGTCGAACCGGTCGAGCGCGGCGGCGAGCTTCTCACCCCCGCGGGACACGAAGCGGGGCGGATCGCCGGTGACCTGGATCGGCTCGTCGGCGGCCACCAACCGGGTCGGCCCCGGCGCGGGGCTGCCCCCCACCCGAACCCGCCCGGCGGCGATGGCTTCGACCGCCTGGCGGCGGCTCCCCAGCAACCCCCGGCGCACGAGCTCGGCATCGAGTCGCCGGCGTACGGTCACCGGTGCAGAGTACGCGTCAGGTGTGGCGCAGGGCTGTGATCAGGGCCGG
>DASXXX010000165.1:0-12024 GCA_036502765.1 Acidimicrobiia bacterium
CGACGCCGCGGTCACGGCCGCGCACCACCGCGATCGCGTGCGCACGCCCGGCTACGTGTCGGCCGCCGACCGGCGTGACCTGCTCGCCGGTGCCTCGGTGTTGGCGTTCCCGTCGCACTACGAGGGCTTCGGGTTCCCGCCGCTCGAGGCGATGGCCGCCGGTGTCCCGGTGGTCACCAGCTGCGCCGGTGCGGTGCCCGAAGTCGTGGGCGACGCCGCGCTGCTGGTCGAACCCGAGGACGTCGACGCCCTCGCTGGCGCGCTCGCCACCGCACTCACCGACGAGGGCGTCCGCCGCGTGCTGATCGAGCGCGGGCGCGCGCGCCATCGCGCCTTCTCGTGGACCCGGGCCGTCGACCAGCTGCTCTACGTGTACGAAGCGGTGCGGGCGTGAAGGCCAGTTCGTGAAGGCTGTCGTCACCGGTGCGCGCGGGTTCGTGGGACGCCACCTCACCCGCCACCTCGCCGAGCTCGACATCGACGTCGTGTCGCTCGACGTCGACGACGCGCAGCCGGTCGACATCACCGACCGCGACCGTGTCGCGCGCCGGATCGCCGAGGAGTCCCCCGACGTCGTGTACCACCTCGCGGCCCGGAGCCACGTGGGTGCATCGTGGACCGACGGCGACGCGCTCGCCGACGTGAACGTGGGAGGAACGCGCGCGGTCGTCGACGCGTGCGTCGCGACGGGAGTCGCGCGCGTGCTCGTGGTCGGGAGCGCCGAGCAGTACGGCACCGTCGCACCGGCGTCGATTCCGGTCGACGAGCACACCGAGTGCCGACCGGTGAGCCCGTACGGGAAGAGCAAGGTCGCGGCCGAGATGGTCGCGCTCGAGGCCCATCGCGAGCACGGTCTCGCGGTGGTGTGTACGCGAGCGTTCAATCACACCGGACCAGGGCAGTCGCCTGCGTTCCTCGTGCCTGGACTGGCCGCGCGCATCGCCGCTGCCGAGCAGGCCGACACCAAGCGCGCAGGAACCGACGAGATCACGCTCGGCAACGGAGATCCGGTGCGCGACTTCAGCGACGTGCGCGACGTCGTGCGCGCGTACGCGCTGCTCGCCGAGCACGGCGTGGCCGGCGAGGCCTACAACGTGTGCTCGGGACGCGGTGTGCGCGTCGGCGACGTCGCCCAACGACTGCTCGCGCGTGCGCGGCGTCCACTACGCGTCGTCACCGCCACCGATCTCGTGCGCGCGGTCGACGTGCCGGTGCTCGTCGGTGATCCGGCCAAGCTGGTCGCCGCCACCGGCTGGCAGCCGCAGCACGATCTGGACGACACGCTCGACGACGTGCTCGCCGACGCGCGCGGTCAGTAGCCCACGCGCGCCTTGGCGCGGGCGGAGGAGTACCACCTGCGCTTCTTCGGGGTGTCGAGCGTGCGCGTCAACGCGTACCCGAACTCCATGCCGGTCTCCTCGGCCGCGAGCTGGTCAACCTCCTCCCAGTGCTGGCCCAACTCCTTGGTGCAGTACCGGAGCACCTCCCGGAACTCACCATCGGTCCAACAATGGACGTGGATCGACCGGTTGCGATGCCAGGTGAAGAGCGCCTCGCGCTCCGCTTCGTCCTCGGGCACGGTGAAGTCGGGTCCCTGGTCGGCGCCCAGCAGGAACTCCAGCATGTGTTGGTCGTCGGGGGTCGTCGCACCAGCCGCGTGATCGCGGATCAGGCAGTCGAGCGGAGTCGGTTCCCGGTCACGATCGAACGTGTACCGCCGGTCGGGCAACAGGATGAGGAGCACTCCCCCGACCCGCAGCACGCGGTGAGCCTCTTCGAGGAACCCAAGTGGATCGGCGAGGTGTTCGAGCACATGGGAGCAGATGACGAAGTCCTGGCTCTGCGAGTCGATCGCCCTCAGCCCGTCGGTGTCGAGATCGGCGACGATGTCGGGTTCGACGAAGTCGACGAGCGGCAGCTCGTAGAACAGCGCCGAGTGCTCCTCGGAGGAGAGCCGGTCGACGTAGCGCACCGCAACCCCCGGCGGCACGACGAAAGGCACGTTGCCCGGCCCGACCTCGATGCCTTCGCCGACGAGGTGACGGCTGAGAGTTTCGCGGCTGCGCACTTCGGGGCCCCCTGTTGCCAACTCAGTCCCGAGCGCATCTTTGCACCTCCGACGTCGGAAGACGGGAAGGCCGGGCCTCACTCGCCGCTGACAGGGACGTCGGTCGACGCGCCGCTCGGCACTTGACGCGCCAGCCAGCCGAGCAGCGTGGCGATCGCGCGCGGATCGTGGCGCAACCGGTGCCCCGCCCCCTGCACGAGCCGCAGCTCCGCGTTGGGCCGACCGGCGTCGGCGAGCGCCCGCGCGTCTTCGACCGGTACCTCGGTGTCCTCCACCCCGTGCAACACAAGGAGCGGACGACGATCGAGGCGCTTCGCAGCCGCGACCGCGTCGACCCGACCGATGTCGCGCACCCAACGCGTCGCGTCGGACGGGAAGCCCTCACTGCGGATCATCCCCATCGAGCGCGCGTGCACCAGCAGCCGCGCCGGTTCCTGCGCCCAGTCGCGCAACGTGCTCGGCGCCGCGATCGTCGCCACGCCGCGCACGAGGTGGTCGTCGGCCGCTTCACACACCGCGAACGTTCCGCCGTGCCCGAAGCCCGCGACCCACACGCCGCGCACGTTCGGTCGCGCGTGCAACGCGCGCACCGCGGAGCGCAGGTCGTCGAGCCAACCGTGCGCCGAGAAGTCACCCTCCGACGTCCCGGTGCCGCGGAAGTTGAAGGTGAGGACGGTCCAGCCGGCTTCGTTGGCGATGTGGTCGGCGAGGTCGGGATAGGTGGTGCCGACCGTCACCGCGCCCCGCGGCGGGTTGGGGAGCCCGTGGCACAGCACGAGGCCGAGGCTCGGGAGCGGCGGGTTCGGGACGGCCACGTGGGCCGACAGCTTCAGGTCTCCGGACAGGATCGAGTCGTCCATGGCCCGCCTATTGTGGACACATGGCACCGGCGTGCAAGGAATGGGCCGCCGTCGTGCACGCGCTGCTCGAGGGCGAGCAGCTCCTCGACGTGCGCAAGGGCGGCATCCGCGAGGACGGACGGCACTTCTCGGTGCAGTCCACCCGGTTCTGGCTCTACCCCACCGCCGAGCACCAAAAGCCCGAGCTGCTCAAAGAGCCTTACCGGCACTGGATCGAGCTCGCGCACGCGGCCCCGGTCGGCGAGCCGATCACGATCGAGGGCTGGGCCGACGTCGTGAAGCTCGCGACCGTCACCGATGGCGACGAGCTCGACGCCATCGCGTCGAAGCTGATCTGGACCGACGACTACGCCGCGTCCCGCCTCGGATGGAAGAAGCGTGACCCGCTGTGGGTGCTGGCGCTGCGGGTCCACCGGCTGCTCGAGCCGGTCACCGTCACGTGGGACGCGGGCTACGGCGGCTGCACCTCGTGGGTGGAGCTCGCCGGGCTCCCCGACGACCCGGCGTCGCTCCCGAGCGAACCCGCCCTCTCCGACGTGGCGTTCGCGGCGCGCCTGAAGGGCTGCGTCGACGCCCTGCCCTCCCTCGCCGATCTCGCGTAGCGAGCCGTCGACAGAGCGGGCCTCAGTCGACCACGACGGCTGCGCGGGCGCTCGGGTGAGGGTGGTAGCCGCGGTTGCGCGCCTCGGCCAGGGTGTCGGGCGAGAACGCCGCGAACTGCTCCGACGCCAGCAACTCGGCGATGGCCTCCTGGGCGTCGGCGTCGTCGGTGTCGAGATCGAAGACGACCTGCTTGCGCTTGTCGCCCAGGTACCGGAACTCTTCGAAGCGCGTCGGTCGACTCATCGCCGGTGAGAGTACGCGCTCGTCGGCCGGAAACGCGACGGAGGGCGCCGAGGCGCCCTCCGTCAAATCAGTTGAGTTGAACGCCGAACGGGTTCCTTGGGTGGGACCAAATTCCCAACCGTTCTGTGGCGCCGGTGCGGCAGTGTGGATTCCGCAAGGCGGTCCTGCTGTCAAAGGATGACGGCTGCCTCAGCGGCCGCGCACCTCCAGGGTCCCATGTTGATCATGCATGCGTTGGACCACCTCCTTTCTCTGGTACCGAAACTTGTACCACGGAAGGCGGTCAGCGCGGGGGGAAATTTCCGGAGTCGGGCCCAAGATCAGGATCGCTCTCGGCCGGGGGACCGATGGCACCGATCGCGCGCAGGTAATTCAACTGGGTGTCGATCACGCCGTACACCTGCTCGGGCAGATAGCTCTCGCCCGTCGCCGCGCAGCGTTCGACCACGTACTCGACGGTCTCGGAGCCACCTATGACCACCGGACCCGCCGGGTACGCGGTGGTGCCGTTCGACGACACGCCCTTGCGCTTGAAGAACTCGATCTGGAACTCGAGCATGCGGCGGACGTCGTCGACGGTGACCGTCGCGGCGATGTCCTCGGGCAGGTTGTCGACCACCCACGCCAGCGCATCGTCGATGTGGTAGAGCGCTGGCGGGGGCGCGTGCGCGATGCGCGTCGCCTCCCGCGTCACGAAGAACGCGGCGATGCCTATCGCTATCCCCACCACCAGAAACCCGATGACCCAGACCACGGGCCGAACGTTAGGACGCTCGGGCTGCGACCAGGTATGTGGGGCAGAGCGAGGTGAGGGGCACTGTCGCCGGCGCGGTCGTCCCCGGCGACACGCGGCGGACCGACGCTCGCGCGCTGGAGAACGTGGTGGGGGTGCCGGCCTCGCCGAAGCACATCACGGCAACCTCGGGGAGCTGTGCGGTCCACGAGGTGGTCCCGTTCGTGAGGGTCGCCTGCATCATCTGCGCGACTGCACCCGTCATCGGCGCGGAGAGCACGAGCGCGCCGACCGAGAGCACCCGCTGGGCGCGCGATGTCGACACCGGTGTGCTCCGGACCTTGACGGTGATCTTCGTGTCGGCGGCGAGCGCCTTGCCACGGAACGTCACCTCTGTGAGCGCGAGCTCGTCGGGTGCGAGCACCTGCGGGAAGGTCTTCACCGCGCGTGCACGGACGGCGAGTCCGCCGTCGGCACTGGTCGCCACCCCGGCGACGAGGTCGACGCGCACGGGCTTCGCGGTGCCGTTGTGGACCAGGAGCGCGACCCGACCGTCGACCGGGGCCGACTGCGCGACCACGGCGACGCCCGTCGCCGGTTGGGTCGACGGTGTGACGTTGCCCTGGGGCGCGCCGGGAACGGTCGTACCGGCGGCGCCGGGAACGGTCGTACCGGCGGCGCCGGCCACCGCGGCCGCGATCCAGGATGCGGCGACGACTGCGATGCACAGGACCGAGCCATGCCCGCGTCGAGCGATCAGGGTCTACCTCGCACCGGGTTGTAGACACCGCCGATGCTCTGTTCGCCGCCCCACGATCCGCCGCTGAAGCGTCGCGTCCAGATACCGGAGTCGTTGCCCTTGTAGAACACCGATACGCCCGAGGAGTCGCTCACAGCAATGGGCGTCGACTGCGCGGATCCACCGATCGACGTGAACGGAGTCCAACTCGTTCCGCCGTTGTACTTGGTGTACCAGATCGTGTTGTCGGACCCGCGCGCGAACACGAAGGTGCCCGACGGGCCGCTGCACAGCGCAGGGTCGGACGTCGCGCCACCTCCGACTCCGACGACCTGCCAGTCGCCGACGGTCGCGCCGTTCTGGAGATAGCGCACGGCGATCGTGTTGAAGCCGTAGCGGATGGCCACGATGGGGCCAGCAGCGGTCGAACACGCCACCGGGTCCGACAGCACGGGACCGCCGACCGACGCCCACGGCCCGAGGTTGCCGTTGACGATCCGCCGGAACCACAACGCGTTCGACGGGCCGCGCACGAACACGTAGATGCCGCTGGAATGGCTTACCGCGGTGGGATCGCTGTCGATCGCCGGCCCCCCCAGCGACTGGAAACCCGACCATCCGAGCAACGTCAGGCGGTTCATCCAGAGCACGTCGTAGGCGCCGCGCGTGAACACGTAGACGCCGCTGGCATCGTTCGCGGCGGCGGGGTCGGAGAAGTTGAGGCCCCCGATCGACTGCCAGGAGCCCCAGCTCGCCGCGTCGGCGCCGTGGTTGGCCCAGATGCCGTTGTCGTTGCCGCGGTGGAACACGTACACGTCGGAGCCGGCCTTGGCGGTCGCCAGCCCCGACGAGAGAGACGCCGCTGGGATGCTCGCGGCGCTCCACCCGTTGCCGTCGAACGCGCGGAGGTTGACGCCGCTGTCGCTGCGGCGCGCGAACACCGCGAGGTGGCCCGGTGTGGTCTCCACCACCGCACCCGTGGCCGGCAACACGTACGCGGTGGTGCGGGGTGGCGGGGGTGGCGGGGGTGGCGTGCAGCCGTACGCGGGCGCGTGCTCGGCGGTGTCGTTGTCGACTGCGAGCGCGGTCGTGCACGCGTACTCGGCCACCGTGTACGGCGGGGTGCACGTGACCAGCCGGCACGCGATCGGACCGAGGGCCCCGATCTCCTGGTGGCACTGTCCGTACCGGAAGTAGTTGGCGTAGATCCGCCGGGCGTTGCAGTCGCCGCCACACGTGGCCTCGTGGCAGCCGGCGCAGAACCCGTTGCCGAGGTTCGGACCGCAGCACGACTCGTTGCAGTCCATGTAGTAGCGGGTGCCGTTGCAGAACGAGGAGTAGTCGGCGCGCCACCAACCGGCCACGAACGTGCCGGGAGGGCACGCGTTGATCCCGTTGTTGATGGTGCAGCAGAACTCGGTGTAGCCGTCGGTGCAGAGCCCGCCCCCGCAGTCGGTGATGTGGGCGTACGGCGAGCCCGGCTGCGTGCCGGGCGCGCACCCCGCGACCGCGACCGCGGAACCAACCATGGCCGAGCCGAGGATGAAGCCACGGCGGCTCGACTTGCGCTCCAGGACGCCGGCGGCCTTGTTCACGAGCCAGTTCGTGAAGCCGACGCCCTTGCTCCCACCCGGACTCCCACTCGAGAACTCGCTCATGCAGCAACCTCTCGGACGGCGGCCATCGTCTTGGGCAGCGACGAGAACGCGAGGAACACGAGCGAGCACCCGATCACCAACAGCATCACGAACGGGATGCCGAGCAGGGGCTGGTGGTCGAGCACGTCGGGGAGGGCGACGTCGCCGGTGAATGCGGCGACCCCGGCGACCCCGGCGAAGGCGAAGTCGAGCACGACGTGCACGATGCTCGGTGGGGTGTCGACCTTGCCGAAGCACCCACACGAGCTGATCGGCGCACCGGTGCGCAACGCGACCATCACGAAACCTGCAAACGCGAGGTAGCTCACCGCGACGAGTGCGCACAGCACGGGACCGGCGACGAGCAGCGCACCGACACCGATGACGACCTCGACCGCACCGCCGATGCGCACCACGACACGCCCGGGGAGGACGCGCGGGAACGTGATGCCGACGGCGCTGAGCGCGAGCGCGGTGTCGCGCGGGCGGATCGCCTTCGCCGCACCGCCGACGGCGAGGAGCACGGCGGCGATCGCGAACGGACCGGCGAGCACGCTCACGGGGCGTCGCCGTCGGGCGGGGTGGTGGTCGTGGGCGCCACGGTGGTGGTGGGCGCATCCGTGGTGGGCGCGCTCGACGTCGCTGGCACGGTGGTGCTGGTGGGCGTGGTGCCCGCGGTGGCGTCGAGCGGGTCGATCGTGAGCGTGGCCAGCACCGTGTTCACTCGCTTCACGAGGTCGCGGCGGCGGGCGAAGGAACCGATCACCACGTACAGGCAGAAGGCGCGGCCCTGGTCGTTGAAGAACCGCTGCACGCCAGCCTGGCCTCGGATGGCGCGCTGCATCACGTTGGGGCTGAAATCGTCGGCCGCGAGCGTGCGCGGGAGACCCGCGCGCTCGAACAACGGGGTGTCGACGCTCGCGGGGTCGTACTCGAACAGCACGACGAAGATGTCGTCGTCGCCGAGCTTGTCGACCGCGCCGCTGGCGAAGTCGCCCACGCCGGCCGGGATCGCGATGGTCGACGCGTGCAGGACCGCGTTGGTCGTCTCCTGCGGCGCCGCGGGCTCACCCTCGATGCTGGCGTCCGCCGACGCGACCTCACCGTCGAGGGGTCGACGGAACAGCCGCCCTTCCCAACCCGCAGGCAACGACACGTCGATGCCGTGCGCAACGAGATCGGTCACGGATGGCCACCACCTTCGGGGGACCCGGTGCTCGGGAGCGTGTACAGGCTGGGATCACCGGGATGGATGCCGGCCGCCAGCAGGTCGCGGTCGGCGCGCGCTTCGCGCAGCAGGTCGGCCGTGGGCTTGCCCCGGCGCGCACCCTTGAGGTTGGCCTTCAGCTTGCCCTTGCGGTCGAGCATGCCGGCGTCGTCGAGTGCGGTGTGCAGCAGCGACTGCACCTGACCCCAGTCGTTGGCCGCACCCTCGCCGATCACCTCGCCCGAGTCGCCGTCGAGGAGCACGAAGAACGGCGCGACGGGGACGTCGTAGTCGGCCCATGCCTTGCTGGACATGACCGTCGGGATGTCGAACGGCGCGAGTCGCTTGATGCTGGAGACGCTCTCCTCGCCGGCGTCCTTGCTGACGCACACGAGGCGCGCGTCACCGGGCACCTCGACCGGGCCGCCGTCGCGGAACACGTCCCAGAACGCGAGACACGAGCCGCAGCCGCTCGAGAGGAACGCGAGCAGCGTGAGGTGCTGCGCACCGACCACCGCGATGCTGATCGCGTCGTGCTCGGGCGTGGTGCCGACCACATCGACCGCACCGCGCGACGGGCGCTTCGGCACCTCCGCGGATCGAATGGGCGACGAACGGGTCGTCGGTGCGCCGACCGGGGTGCTCGCGCGGTTGCCGTCGTCGGCACGCGCGGGGTCCATGTCGACACCGAGGTCGTGCAGAGCCCGCAGGATCTCGGCGTGGCTGCGCAGGAGGCCGGCGACGAGCAGCGCGAGGAGCGCGACGACAACCGCCAGCAACACCACCAGGACTGCCACCCCGGGAACGTTAGCGAACCGTCACCCCGGATTCCGGGGCGCCCGGGCGCAGATGTCGCGGCTCAGATGCCGATGCGCTGGGCGAGGAGCTCGCGGTGGTACGTGGCGTCGCCCAGGAGGATCTCGGAGCTCTTCGCCCGCTTGAAGTAGAGGTGCGCGTCGTGCTCCCACGTGAAGCCGATGCCGCCGTGGATCTGGATGTTCTCGGCGGCAGCGTGGAAGTAGGCGTCGGAGCAGTAGGCCTTGGCCAGGCTCGCCGCCACCGGCAGCTCCTCGTTGTCCTCGCCTGCGGCCCAGGCCGCGTAGTACGCCGCGGACTTGCCCGACTCGACTTCGAGCAGCATGTCGGCACACTTGTGCTTGATCGCCTGGAACGACCCGATCGGACGGCCGAACTGCACGCGCACCTTGGCGTACTCGACCGACATGTCGAGGACCTTCTGGGCGCCGCCGACCATCTCGTTGGACGACATCGCCGCGGCCTGGTCGAGGGTCTTCGACAGCGCGGCCCAGCCGGCGCCGGGCTCGCCCAGCGGGGTGGCGGCCACGTTGGCGAACTCGAGCTTGGCCTGCTTGCGGGTCTGGTCCATCGTGGCGAGCGCGGTGCGGGTGAGACCCGACGCGCCGGCGTCGACGGTGAAGAACGAGATGCCGTCCTCGCCGCTGGTGCCCTCGAGCCGGGCGGCCACGACGATGAGGTCGGCGGTGTGGCCGTCGATCACGAACATCTTCGTGCCGTCGAGCGTGTAGCTGTCGCCCGAGCCCTTGGCCACCATCTCGATGCCGTTGGCGTCCCACTTGCCGTTGGGCTCGGTGAACGCGAGGGCAGCGATGGTCTCACCGGCCGCGATGCCGGGAAGGAGCTTGGCCTTCTGGTCGTCGGTGCCGGCGTTGATGATCGCGTCGGCCGCCAGCACGACGGTGGAGAAGTAGGGGGCGCAGAGCAGCACGCGGCCCATCTCCTCGAGCACGATGCCGAGCTCGACGAAGGTGAAGCCCTGGCCGCCGAACTCCTCGGGGATGTGCAGGCTCTGGAGGCCGAGCTCGTTCGCCATCTGCGCCCACACCGCGGGGTCGTAGCCCTCGGTGGTCTCCATCAGGCGCCGGACCTCGGTCGACGGCGACTTCGCCTCGAGGAATCGACGCACGGCGTCGCGCAGCTGCTCCTGCTCGTCGGAGAAGGCGAAGTTCACGGTTGGGCCCCCGGCTGTACTGGGATAGGTGGCGCGAACGCTACCGGACCGGCATCGCGTCGGGCCAGGCCGCCGGGCTTCGTTCGAGCCGAATCGGGAGGGGTCGGAGGTACCCTGATCGCATGCCCCGCCCGGCCCACTACGAGACGCCCACGGTGCGCATCGAGAAGCTCGTCGTCGGGCCGTTCGAGAACAACGTGTTCGTCGTGCGGTGCAAGGGCAGTGGTGAAGCGGTGATCATCGACGCCGCCAACGAGCACGAGCTGCTGCTCGAGGTGAGCAAGGCCACCGGCGTGCACCGCGTCTTCACCACGCACGGTCACTTCGACCACATCCAGGCGGTGACGGCGATGCGCAACGCGGGCATCGACGTCGGCATCGCGCCCGACGACGCCTCGATGCTGCCGGCCTACGACTTCGTGCTCCCCGACGACGAGGTGCTGACCGTCGGCGACCTCCGCCTCCGCACCATCCACAACCCCGGACACACGGCCGGGTCCACGTCGTTCCTGCTCGAGGGCCACCCGATCCTCTTCAGCGGCGACACCCTCTTCCCCGGTGGAGCCGGGAACACCAAGGGCGCGGGTGGCGACTTCGACCAGATCATCGAGTCGATCGACCGCCGGCTGTTCACGCTGCCCGCCGACCTGCTCGTGCTCCCCGGCCACGGCCTCGACACCACCATCGGCACGGAGCGGCCGCACCTCCAGGAATGGGTGGACCGTGGCTGGTGAGGCGGCGTGACCTCCACGATGTTGCGGGCGAACGACGACTGCTGGTGCGGCAGCGGCAAGAAGTACAAGCGCTGCCACAAGCCCGCTCTCATCCGCGCCGGGGCGGTGGGTCCCGAGCGCGCGGTGCCCGACGGCATCGCTCGTCCCGACTACGCCACGCCCGGTGCGTCGGTGCGCACGACCGAGACCGCGGTGAAGTCGCCCGACGTGATCGAGCGCATGCGCGTCGCGTGTCGCATCGCGCGCGAGGTGTTGCACGAGACCGGCGCGGCCGTCGCACCCGGGATCACCACCGACGAGCTCGACCGCGTCGCGCACGAGGCCCACCTGGCGCGCAACGTGTACCCGAGCCCGCTCCGCTACAAGGGCTTCCCGAAGTCGGTGTGCACGTCGGTGAACGAGGTCATCTGCCACGGCATCCCCGACGACCGCGCGCTCCTCGAGGGCGACATCGTGAACGTCGACGTCACCGTGTTCGTCGACGGCGTCCACGGCGACACCAACGCGACGTTCTGCGTGGGCACGGTCGACGCCGAGTCGCGGCGTCTGGTGAAGGTCACCGAGGAGTGCCTCGAGCACGGCATCGAGGCCGTGCGGCCGGGCGCGCCGATCTCCGACATCGGGCACGCGATCGAGGTCCACGCCCACGCCGCCGGCTTCCATGTGGTGCGGGCGTTCGTCGGCCACGGCATCGGCGAGGTCTTCCACGGGCCGCCACAGATCCCGCACTACCACGAGCGTGCGCTCACCACCCTGATGGAACCGGGGATGGTGTTCACCATCGAGCCCATGATCACGATGGGCAGCATCCAGCCCGTCATCTGGTCCGACGGCTGGACCGCGGCCACGTCCGACGGCTCGCGCACCGCGCAGTTCGAGCACACCGTCCTGGTCACCGACGACGGTGTCGCCGTGCTCACACGGTAGGCAGTCTCACGCGGTAGGCAGTCTCACCCGCTGAGCGCCTCGCGGTACACCGCGGCCGTCTCGCGCGCGCACCGTTCCCACGAGTAGTTCGCGACGCGCGCCGTCCCCGCCGCGACCAGCGCCGCTCGCGCGGCTGCGTCGCCGAGCAGGTCGGTGAACGCGGCGACCCACGCGTCGGTGTCGTCGGGAGGCACGAAGCGCGCGGCGTCGCCCGCGACCTCACGGAGCGCGGGGATGTCGGAGCAGAGCACCGGCGTCTCCTGCGCCATCGCCTCGAGTGCGG
>DASXXX010000166.1:0-35904 GCA_036502765.1 Acidimicrobiia bacterium
GCCCGCTCCTCGTCGGCGTCGATCACCAGCGCCTCCCCCGGCTCCCGCCCGACGACGAACGACACCACGCAGTCGTCGCAGGCGGCGGTGGCGCGCATCACACACTCGAAGCAGTCGATGGTCAACATGCGACCACTCTGACGCGGGGGTGTGACAGTTAAGCCGGATCGGCCTCGTCGAAGGAAGCCTCCACCGCGACCTGCTCGATCCCCTGCTCTTCGATGGCCTGCTGTTCGATCGCCGGCCCCGATGCCCCGCACCAGCGGCAGCTCACCGCCTCGATCGTCTCGTCGAGGACCTCTTCGTCCTCGACGCTCAGCTCGCCGCCCACGCTGAAATGGTGGAAGGCGCGGGTGCGGCGCGACGCCACGATGTCGAAGCGGGTGAGGTTCCCGCAGGCCGAGCAGCGGAACCGGGTGGTCATGCCGCCGCGGCGCGGGCCCGTCGGCGGCGGTTGGACCAGGCCCGACCTCCCTCGACCAGCAGCTGCACCAGCAACGCGGTGACGACCGCCCACACCAGGGTGACGATGCCCAGGCGCACGTAGCGACCGATGCCCGTCCCCACGAAGATGTCGAGGAGGTCGTCCTTCTCGATGAGGCCGAACCGGTACGCCGGCCACGCGGTCAGGAGGCAACCCAACGGGACGGCCACGATCCAGGCCAGCACCCGCCAGTACCAGTGGACCTTCGTGCGCTTCGCCGGGGCCGGGGCGGGCGCCGACGGGACCAGCTTCGACCGGCGACCGCGTCCGGAGTCGCCGCCCGATCCGTTGGCGGCCTCGGGTGGTGCAGTGGCGGCAACGGTGGCGGAAACTGCAGCGGCGGTGCGGACGGGCGCGGCACGGGTGGCGCCGTCGTCGGCGGGGGCGTTCTCCGTGCGTCGGGGCGGCGGCGCGACCGGCGCGGGCGCGCCGGTGCGAACGGGTGCGCCGGCACCGCCGGTACCACCGGCACCTCCCGCGCCACCCGCATCTCGCGCAGGAGGCGCCGGGGCACCGGGCTGTGAGCTCACCGCGGCGGGCGACTTGAGCACCTGGCCGCACTGCTCGCAGCGGAACGTGGCCGACGCCGGGATCGTGTCGAGCCGGTGACGGTGCCCGCAGGCCGGACACTCGAGCGCGCGCGCCATCAGCCGAGTCCTGCTTCGCGAGCGGCGACGCTCACCCGCACGAACGCTTCGAGCGTGGCGGCGGCGCGACCGTCGTCGATCACGGCCCGGGCGAGCTCGACCCCAACGGAGAGGTCGGGTGCCACATCGCCCACGACGAGGGCGGCGGCGGCGTTGAGGGTGACGATGTCGCGGATCGGGCCGTGGGCCCCGGCGAACACCTGGTGGACGGCCTGCGCGTTGCCGGCCGCGTCGCCCCCGGCGAGCGAGCCCATCTCGGCATGGGGGATGCCGACGTCACGCGGGTCGACGTCGTAGATGCGCACCTCACCGGCCTCGAGCTCGTAGACGGTGGAGGTGGTGGTGACCGTGAGCTCGTCGAGCCCGTCGTGACCGAAGAACACGAGGGCCCGTTCGACCCCGAGGGTGGCGAGGGTCCGCACGACCCGCTCGGCCATGACCGGGTCGGACACGCCGACGGTGCGCCGAGAGGCACCCGCCGGGTTGGCCAGCGGCCCGAGGAAGTTGAAGGTGGTGGCCGTGCCCAGCTCGCGCCGCACCGGCGCGGCGAAGCGCATCGCCGGGTGGAACCGCTGGGCGAAGCAGAAGCCGATGCCCACCTCGCGCACGCAGCGGGCCACGCCCTCAGGCCCCAGGTCGATCACCACACCGAGCGACTCGAGCACGTCGACCGAGCCGCACTTCGACGACGCCGCGCGTCCACCGTGCTTGGCCACACGCGCACCGGCCGCGGCGGTGACGATCGCGGCCATGGTGGACACGTTCACCGTGCCCGCGCCGTCGCCGCCCGTGCCGCAGGTGTCGACGAGCGGTGCGTCGACGTCGCTCAGGTCGACGTGGTCGGCGAACTCGAGCATCGTGCGCACGAGCTCGGCGAGCTCGCCGGCGGTCTCGCCCTTGGCCCGCAGGCCGACCGCGAACGCGGCGATCTGGGCGTCGGTGGCGTCACCGGCCAGGATGACCGCCATCGCGTTGGCGATCAGATCGTCGGGCAGGTCCTCGCGCCGGAGCAGACGCCCGATGACGTCGGGCCACAACGCTGGATCCATCGCCGGATAGTACCGGGGAGAGCACGCATGGGAGCCGCATGAAGCGGCTCCGGTCACGCAGTTTTGCGGCGTTGGCGGACGAGGCGGCGGCGCTCACGCTCGTCGAGGCCGCCCCACACGCCCTGCTTCTCGCGATAGGTGAGCGCATGCTCCAGGCACGGCTCCCGCACGGGGCACACCGCGCAGATCGCCTTGGCTTCGAACGACCCGTCGTCCGACTCGGAGGGCGGGTAGAAGAGCTCGGGGTCGGCGCCCAGACAGCGGGCGTATTGGCGCCAGTGATTGGTCATCGGTCTCGTGCTTTCTGGACTCCGCCCTGGGGAGAGGGCCTGCTCAACCTCATCCAACACGGTGAACTTCGGCTGTTCTTCCCCTGTTCCTGAGAGTTCATTCGCTGTTCGCCGGTCGGTGGATCGCCGTCGGACGACCCGTCGGGGCGCCTTTCGGGAGCAGGTCGGGAGGCCCAGAGGCCCGGAAACCCGCCCCGTAGCATGGGGTCGGTGATGCCGACGGCCCCCGAGAGCACTCCTGCCGCGCTCCGGGGACCGAGGGGCCAGGTCCTGGCCCTGTCGCTGGCGGCCCTGGCCACCGCCCCCGGGGTGATCTCCCGAGTGGGTGGCGTGGCCCTGGGCGACGTGGTGGCGCCGGTGGTGTTCGGCCTCGCCATCCTCGGCTCGGCCTTCCTGCTCGCCTGGGCCGCGGAGACCCTCCAGCTCGACGTGTCCCAGGGCCTCGCCCTCACCGTGCTCGCCCTCATCGCGGTGCTGCCCGAGTACGCCGTCGACTTCACCTTCGCCTACAAGGCGGGCGAGAACCCGGAGAAGTTCGCGCCGCTCGCGCTGGCCAACATGACCGGCGGCAACCGGCTGCTGATCGGCATCGGGTGGTCGATGGTCGTGCTCGTCGCTGCGTGGCGCATCAAGAGCATCGCCAAGAAGAAGGGCTACACCGGCGAGCTCGACACCGACGTGCACCTCGATCGTCCGCACGCCATCGAGATCACCTTCCTCGCGCTGGCGACGGCCTACTCGCTCACGCTGCCGTTCAAGCACACGCTCACGATCTTCGACTCGGTCGTGCTCATCGCCATCTTCTTCGCGTTCGTGTACCGGCTCTGGCGCGCGCCCGCGGAGGAACCGCACCTCGTCGGTCCCGCGCGCCTCATCGGCGCGCTCCCCACCACGCAGCGGCGCATCGTCGTGGGCGCGCTCCTCGCGTACGCGGCGGGCGTCATCTTCCTGTGCGCGGAGCCGTTCGCCTCGTCGCTCGTCCACCTCGGCGAGCAGGCCGGAGTGAGCACCTTCCTGCTGGTGCAGTGGGTCGCGCCCCTCGCGTCGGAGGCGCCCGAGCTGGTCGTTGCCGGGTTGTTCGCGTGGCGGCTCAACACCAGCGCGGGCCTCGGCACCCTGCTGTCGTCGAAGGTGAACCAGTGGACGTTGCTCGTCGGTTCACTGCCGATCGTCTACGCGATCTCCGCCGGCCACCTCACGGGGTTGCCGCTCGATTCGCTGCAGCGCGAGGAGTTGTTCCTCACCGCCGCGCAGTCGGTGTTCGCGATCGCGGTGCTCGCCAACCGGAGCGTGAGCGTGCGTGAGGCGTGGATGCTCTTCGGCCTCTTCATCGGCCAGTTCGTGCTCGGTGGCGTGCTGCCCGACGGACTGCGTGAATGGGAGCGCATCATCGTCGGGGTCGTGTACCTGGTGCTCGCGGCGGTGTTCCTGGTGCAGCAGCGGTCGTACCTGAAACCGTTGGTGCGGGACGGTCTCGTCGTGCCCGTCGACCAACTGTTCCACGAAGCGGCGCCCGACGAGGCAAGATCGTGACCGTGCCCAGCGATCCCGTTCCCGCCGACGACGCCTCCGACGACAACGCTCCGGTCATCCACTGGAACGCGGTCTTCCGCGGCGCGACGGCCGGCCTGTTCTTCCTGGTGCTGGCGAGCGTCATCGAGGCGCTCCTCGACCGCAACATCGACTCGTTCAGCGACAGCGGGTGGATCTACCCCCTGTTCGTGCTGATCCTGTTCGGGTACACGCTGGGCGGGTTCGGGGCCGGGCGCCTGGTGCCGGACGCCGCGCTCAGCAACGGTCTCCTCGCCGGCATCGGCGCGTTCGTGCTGTGGATCCCGATCCGGATCGTGATCTGGCTGGTGCGCGACGAGAACCGCTCCCTCTTCTCCGGCCACTCCCCCGCCCTGCGCCCGGGCCAGATCTTCGGCCATCTCCTGATCGCGGCCGCGCTCGGCATGTTCGGCGGCTTCCTCGGCGCCCGATCCATCACCCGCGCCCGCTCCTGACCTCGCTCGGCGCCAAACCTGCGCGCTTTTCACCGCATGCGGTGAATTCCGCGACCCTTTAGACTGGTTGGCGCAGCGAGTCGGCCGGGTGGCCGCGGGCCAGCGTGACTGGTTCGAGGAACGTCCGGACTCCACAGGGCACGGTGCTGGGTAATCCCCAGTCGGGGCGACCCGCAGGACAGCGCAACAGAGAGCAGACCGCCGATGGCGCACGGTCCTCGGACCGGGCGCACAGGTAAGGGTGAAACGGTGCGGTAAGAGCGCACCAGCGCCCGGGGTGACCCGGGCGGCTCGGCAAGCCCCACCGGGAGCAAGGCCAAGCAGGGTGAGGACGGCCCGTCCGCTGAACCCGGGTAGGCCGCTCGAGCCGTCGGGCAACCGGCGGCCCAGATGGATGGTCACCACGGACCTCGGTCCGAACAGAATCCGGCGTACAGGCCGACTCGCTGCACCTCGACCGTCGCCTCCGGAGTTCACCGCCCGTCGCGCTCAGCACGCGCGCAAGAGAGTGGTCGTGAGCATCACCCGGGCGAGGCCGACCCACGCCGCGCCGTAGTAGGTGCGGTGCTGCGTCTCCGAGTCTTCGGCGTGGGCGAGCAGCTGGTCACGTTCGCCGAGCGCGCCGGCGGCCGACGCCGCACCGGCCGCTCCCACGTACCCGATCGTGCTGCGGTGCTGGGCGTAGTGCAGCTGGGGCCACAACGCCGCCGAGAGCGACCGGCTCGGGGCGTCGCACGCCTCGGCGTAGCGCACCGAGAGCCGAGCCGCGTCGGGGCCGTAGCCCGGCGGGCGGCCATCGGGCGATGCGCTGGCCTTCGCCACCCCCGCGCCGTCGACCGTTGCCCAGTCGGGCGGGAGCGACGTCCGCGTGAGTTGCGCGACCTCGTCCCGGCCCGTGGCGGCCAGGAGCCCCCACCGGAGATCCCCGGTCGACCGGGACACCTCGTCGTAGGTGCGCGGCGAGAAGTAGCTGGGGTTCAGGATCCCCGCGACCGGCGCGCCGGGAGCACCCCGCGCCCACGGCCCGGCGACCAGCACCGGCCGACCGCCGATGTCGACCGTCTCGCCCGCGAGCACCGCCGCCGCCACGCGATTCCCGGCGCTCCGATAGGTGGGCACCGCGAACGCGTCGGCGGCAACCACGAGGGCCCGGGCGATGTCGAGATCGGCGTCGCTCGCGGGCATCCAGTCGACCACGTGACCGTCGCTCCAGCGCCACGCGAACAGCGAGTCAGGTCGCTGCATGTTCGCCGTCGTCCACGACCACACGCGCTGGAAGCGCGTCTTGTCTCGCACGGCGACCGCGAGCAACAGCGCGTACGCCTGTCCTTCGCTCACGGTGTCGCCCCCCTGGTCGCGTCGCACGACGCGACCGTCAGGGTCCACGTAGGTGTCGAGGAAGGATCGCGCCGCCGCGCCCGCTTGCCCGCGGGCATCGAGCTGCGCGCGCACCGACGACGGCGACGCCACCGACTGCGGGAGCAACACCACGATCGCGACCATCGCGATGCGCAGCCTGACGGACACGTCGCCGCTCACGCGGCCTCGCGCGCGTCGGCGTCGGCGTCGGCTTCCGCGACCGCGACGCGCGCCCGCCGGCGGAAGGCTGGCGCGACGCCGGTCCCCAGCACGATGAGGTGAAGCGCGGCGAACGAGACGTTGTTGAGCATGGCGGGTGTCCACGCGCGCGCCAGACCGACCACGACCGCGAGGAAGAGCACCGCCATCGCGAACAGCGCGGGGAGCACCGCCCGGGGCTGGCGCCGGTCGCTGCCGCGCTTGGGGGTGACGACGAACCGTTGCCGGCGGCGGAACACGCTCGTCAGCGTCGCCTGCACGTGGATCCAGAAGCTCGCGGTCGCCAGGCAGAACGCCGCGTAGGTGTAGCCGCCGCCCCCGACCGTCGCGACGGTGAGCAGTGCGGTGGCGAAGTACGGCGCGAAGTGCACGAGGAACTGGTCGGCCGACGCCCCCGCGAGCGGTTGGGCTCCGGTCAGGATCCGCACCACCGGCAGCGCCATGTATACGAGGATCGTCCAGCCGGTGAGGAAGTAGGACGCCGACAGCAGGTACTGGACGCGTAGCTTCCACGGCAGGTTCGAGCGCAGCAACCTCGGGATGGTCGACAGGCAGCCCTTCGCCCACCGCTGTTGCTGGCTGACGTAGGACGCCATGTCCTCCGGGCCGAGGCCACGGGCGACGACCTCCGGGACGTACTCCGACCGCCACCCCGCTGCGTGCAGTCGCGCCGACAGCTCGAAGTCCTCGGTGATCGAGTCCTCGGGGAACCCGCCCACCGCGTCGAGCGCCGAACGACGGAACACCACGTTGGTCCCGCAGCAGAACATCGCTCCCATGCGCCCCTTGCCGCAGGCGATGGGACCGAAGAACAGCGACTGTTGCGCCCAAGCCGCGGCGGCCACGGGCGTCGCGTCGGCGTTCGCGTAGTACTGGGGCGCCTGGACGAAGGCGACGCGCGCGTCGCAGAAGTGCGGCAGCGTCGCCGCCAAGAGCCGCGGACCGGGGACGTGGTCGCAGTCGAGCACGACGACGAACTCCGCGTCGGTGCGCGCCAAGGCGTGGTTGAGGTTGCCGGCCTTCGCACCGGTGTTGACACCGCGTCGTAGGTAGCGCGCGCCGTACCGCTCCGCGATCGCCGCCAACGTCGCCCGCTTCCCGTCGTCGAGCACCGCGACCCGCACCCGTGCGCCGGGGAGTCGCGCGGCGGCGGCGATGGTCAGCTCGACCACGTCGAGTGGCTCGTTGTACACCGGGATCAAGACGTCGACCGCGACGTCTGTGTCGGCCCACGGTTCGACGTCGAGGCGCGGTTGCCCTCGGGAGACCGTCCACCAGAACCCCACCGCCTGCACGAGATTGAACACCTCCGCGAGCATCAGCAGGGCGAAGAGGACGGGGTTCCCGATCCGATCCGGCCGGACGAGCCAGCCGAAGTACCAGACCGCCAACGCCACGTTGGCGGCGACGAGCAGCCGCACCCGCCGTACGACGCGCCGGTCCGTCGCCGGTTGCCATCGCACCCGGTCGAGCCGGAGGTCGTGACCCGGACCACAACGATCGATCATTCGAACACCCAGACCCGGATCTGTGGCCGCCGGAATGTGGCGACCAGTCGTCGCGTGCGCTCGAGCTTCGCCAACACGGCACCGGTGCGGGCCGAGATGTCGCGCTTGTCGAAGAAGCTGCCGATGACGAAGACGCGCCCGCGGCTGTCGGCCACGGCGCGCCAGTCGCCGACCGGGACGAGGTGCAGCTCGGGGCCGTAGTAGTGGACGACGGCTTCCAGGTACACCGGGTTGTAGAGCACGTGGTCGCCCGGGCCCGCCTGCGCCGACACTTCCCGGACCGCGCCCCGGAAGTCGTAGAGCCGCGGATTGGCCCCGTTCAGCTGTTGATCGGCCAGCGCACCCAGGAGCACCACCACGAGGACCCCGGCGACGACGCGGGTGGCGCGCCGGCCGGCCGCCAGCGCGGTGGTGGCGCGGGCGGCGAGGAGGGTGAGCACGGGCACCACCCCGGCGACGTAGCGCACCTCGAACAGGTCGGGCCGCCGCAAGCCGATGGCGAAGAGCGCGACGAGGGGTACGCCGGCGAGGACCCAGAGGGTGCCCGTCGCCGTCGACCGCCGCCGACCCAGCAGCGCGAGGGCACCCACCATCGCGAGCGGCCACAACGCGGCCAGCTGCTCCATCGTGTCGTCGGCGTGGTAGCCGCCGACGGCCCAGACGAGGTTGGCGATCATCGAGTAGACCGACAGTCCGACTTGCTGGGAGACCGCATTTCCCGCCTGCGCGGGCACTGCGCCGAGCCCGGCTCCGCGTTGCGTGTACGCGCCCAGCTGCGACGCCAGGTAAGGCAGGAGCGGGACGAGCAGGAGCGCGGCAAGGGCCAGGGACGCGACCCAGCCGACCACCGCGCGACCGACCGGCTCTCGGGCACGTCGCCGGCGCACGAAGGCCGCCACGAAGACGATCTGCTGGGCGATGACGACGAGCACGGCGAGGTACTGCGTCCAGAGGAGCGCGGCTGTCGCCACGCCGTACAACGCCCAGTAGCGCGCCTGTCCCTGTCGCAGTGCGCGGGCCTGGGCGAAGATGGCGACGATCGCGAACAACATGTACAGCGCGTACATGCGCGCCTCTTGCGAGTACCAGATCGCCAATGGGAACACCGCACCGAACGCGGCGGCGACGAGTCCGGTCCGCCGGTCGAACAGCTCGCGACCGGTGACGAACAGCATCGGCACGACGAGCGTTCCCGCGAGGATCGACGGCGCCCGGATCGAGAGTTCGCCGGTACCGAACAGGCGGATGGTGCCCCAGAGCAGGCTGGCGTGCAACGGCGGATGGACGTCGGCGATCTGCAGCCGCTCGAGCATCACGCCGAACGGCAGCTTCGCCTGCGACACGCTGATCGCCTCGTCGACCCAGATGCCGCGGGTCACCAGGAGCCGGACCACGAGCGCGCCCGCGGTGATACCGGCGATCGGCACGAGCGCGGGGAGCCGTCCGGCGAGTGCGATCCGTGAGCGCCACTCCACGACGCGCGGCAGGCGCACGACCGTCGCCGTCGCGGTGCAGGCCGTGACCGCGCCCATCGTCACGAGCGTCGCGACCATCACGGCATCGGCGGTACGGCCGAGCACGAGGATCGACGTGACGTGGAGCACGACGGCTCCCGCGAGCATCGCAACGATCGTCTTGGCCGACGAACGGACGGTGGCGTCGGCGACCACGACCCGCACCACACCGAGCAACGCCATCGCGAGCACGTACGGCGCCGCGAGCGGCTGGATCGACGAGTACGCCGGGCCGAATGCAAGCGAGACCAGCGCCGGGCCGGCCACGACGAGCGCTAGTACCGCGCTCCCGCCCACCGCCACCGTCACCGCCAGCGCGACCCGCATCGCCTTGCGGTCGACGGCGACCCGAGGGAGCAGCACGAGCGGGACCGTCGCGGTCGCGAACGCGGCGACCCCACCGAGCGTCGAGAGCGCGGCGAAGCGCGCCGCCTCGCCCGCGGGCAGGAGCCGCGCCGCGAGCAGGAGGTCCTCGTTCTGCAAGAGCGCGAGCAGGAAGAACGCGACGACGGCCGCGTGCGGCCGGAGGTCACGCACCACGCCCTCACCGGTCCCTCCGCGCGCACGTCGCGCCACGGCGAGCGCGCCGTACCCGGCGAGGACGACACCCAGCGCCGCACCGGTTGCGCCGAAGGCGAACGCCAACGCCAGGCCCACGGTGAGCCTTCCCGCCGGTTCGGCGACGAGGCTGCCGACCAGCGGCGGGAGGTTGCCGGTCCCGTAGAGGCGGCCGCGTTCCAGCGCGAGCAGCGCCGCGGTCGGCGTGGCCGCCGCGAGGAGCAGTGGCACAGCAAGCGGTTGGTGCAAGGCCGAGGCCACCGTCGGCGAGAGCGCGACCAGCACGACCGCGGCGGCGCCCGCGATGATCAACGCCCGCCGGCGGACCGCGTGTGCCACCCGGGGCACGAGCGCGCTGGCAGCACCGAAGCTCGCGCCGGGGAGGTGCAACAACAGGTAGCACACGAGGAACGTCGCGAGCTCCGTGAACTCGCGCCGGTCCAACACCCGCGCCATGACCAGCGCGAACAGGAGGTTGCCGACGCCGGCGACCAACTGACCCCCGGTCACCAGCACCTGCTCGCGCGCGATCGTGCGCGCGCTCGTGACGGGGGCGAGGGCGGGCGCGCGCCCGACGATGCGGGGCGCGGTCGCTTCTCGCGTCGCCGTCACCGTCACCGTCTCCGTCTCCGGGGCCGGGCCTGCGTGGCCGACGCCCACCGCGTCGGTCACGCTGACCGCTCGGAGAACGGTGGCTCGAACGGCAGTCCGATGAGCTCGCCGGTGTCGGGTGACTCACCGCGCGCCAGGATCAGGTGCAACAGGCGAAATCCCTCCGCGGCCAGCGCGACCTGCTCGCGAGCGACCTCGGTCGCGGGTGGTGGGCCCGCGAGCGCGTCCGTCACCGCGACCGAGAACTCGGCCGCCGGCGCGCGTGGATCGACGGCACGTTGCCCGAACTGCGTGGCCAGCGCGCCGAGCTTCGGCTCGTGATCGATCGCGAGGAAACGGGTGCCCGCCGCCGCGCTCGCGACCAGGGAGTGGAACCGCATCCCGATCACGAGCCGGGCGGACGCGGCACGGCGCTTCGCTTCCTGCAGGTCGGCCGGCGGGTCGACCAGCTCGACCGGGCCCTGGACCTCGGTGGCGAGCGCGTGGGTGAGGGCGAGGTCGTCGGCGCCGCCTTCCCCCACCTGCCACGGTTGGACGCAGACCCGAAGGCCGGCATCCACCGCGGCTCGTAGCGCCGGACCCAACCGCGCCGCGAGATCAGGCGAACCGGCGAACCGGCTCACCGTGACGACGACCACATCCTCCGGCGCGGGCGCGACGAACGGCATGTTCCCGAGTGATCCCCAGGTCGGATCGGCACCGACACGGAACGGCGCGGGCGCGCCCGCGTCCGCGAGCAGGCGGGCCGAGACCGGGTCCCGGAGCACCAGGAGATCGGCGCGGCGGACCAGCCTCCGAGCGAGGCGCCGGGCGCGAGCGTCGACGAGCGGAGCCGCGCCGACGCCGACCATGAGCACGGGCTTCGCGGTCGCGCGTGCCCCGAGCGTCAGGAGGTCGGCATTCCGCAGCAGCCCGTGGGCGGAGCGGCCGGTCGACGGGTGCAGGGTCTTGAAGACGGTGCCGCCGCCGATGACGAGGGCATCGGCCCGCCGCATGGCGGTGGCGACGGCGGCGACATCGGCCGACGACACCGCGTCGCACCCGTGCTGTGACCTCGTGGACCCCGGGTCGGCGCTGGTCGCGATGACCCGATGCTCCGCCAACTCGTCGACGAACGCTCCGAGCAGCGCTTCGTCACCCGGATTGCATTGCCCGAACGCGCCTGCCAGTAGCACCGTGGCCACGGATCACCTCCTCGTAGACGTCCAGATGACGAGCCGCGACGAGCGGCCACGAGCGGTCGCGCGCCAGGGACGCGGTCGCGTCGGCGACCTCGGCGAGCAGCTCCGGCCGGGTCGCGAGCGCGTCCAGTCGTTCGGCGAGCGCGCGGGGCTCGCGGTCGACGGTCATCGCCGAAGCTGCACCGATGCACTCCGCCAACTCGCGCGACAACAACGCGGGCGTGCGGTATGCGAGTGCGAGCGCTAGCGCGCCGCTGCTCGAGTATGGACGCGGGTACGGCAGCAGTGCGACGTCGGCCGCGCTGAACCACAACCTCACGTCGTCCTCGGGGACATGGCCCGTGAACCGGACGCGATCACCGGCGGAGGCGCGGATCCCGTCGGCATAGCGGTCGCGACCCGCCAGCCGAGGATGCTCACCGCCGGCGACGACGACGCGCACGCGCGACGCCGTCACGGCCGCAGCTGCGATCGCAGCGTCGAGCCCCTTGTACGGCGCGACGTAGCCGAAGCAGAGCACGATGAACTCGTCGCCGAGCCCGAGTGCCCTTCGCGCCTCGTTGCGTTCGACGCGCTGGACGCGCTCGACGCCGTGCGGGACCACGATGGCGCCGTCGATCTGCGCCGCCAGCATCGGCTCGTGCACGATGACGGTGTCGGCCCGCGCACGCACGACGGTCTGGACGCCGCTGATGCCGAGCCGCGCCACGCCGGCTGGCACGCGCACGCGATGGAGCCGGGTGAAGTCGCCGTCGATTGCGCTCGGGTCGACGACCTGGTGCATGGTCACGACCAGTGGTGCGCGGATGCCCATGAGGCCGGGGACCAGACCAGGAATCGAGGATGCCCCGCCGTAGAGGAACAGCTCGTGCTGCAGATGGACGACCGGCGCGCCCGTGCCCTGCGCCGCGACCAGCGCCCGCGGCAGCGCGAGCGGACCGCGCGGGAACGTCCGCATCACGCCGATCCGGCCGTCGTGGCTCCGGGATGGCTGACCAGGCGCACGATCGGCGATCACGACCACCCGGGCACCCTGTGCGTCCAGCGACCGGGCGAGATTGGCCGTGTACGAAGCCACTCCGCTCCGGCCGGCGTGGAGCACGCCGTCGGCCGGGTAGGGGGCGACGAGCGTGACGTCAGGCGCTCGCACGACGGGCCTCCTGCAGGTCGATGACGTCGTGCGAGTGGACTGCGGGACGCTCCGCCGGCGCGCCGTCCACCGGCATGATCCGGTGGTGGAGCCAGAGGCGCATCGCGGAACCCGCCATCCGGAGGGAGTCGTGGCCGCCGTGGAGCCGCGAGCCCGCCTGGTCCACCCAGACTGTCGGCACCTCTGCGACCTCGAAACCGAGTCGGCGAGCGACGAGGAGCAGGTCCACGTCGAACAGGAAGTCGCGCGACGACACGAACGGAACGCACTGTTCCGCGACTTCACGCCGCAGTGCCTTGGCGCCGCATTGCGTGTCGGCATAGGGCAGGCGGAACAGTCGTCGCACACCGAAGGCGAACCCCGCGCTCATCGCGCGCCGCGTCAAGGGACGCCGGCTCGGGAGCACCGACGCCGGGTGTCGACGGCTGGCGATCGCGAGGTCGGAACGCTCAGCCACGTCGACGAGCCGCAACAGCTCGGCCGGTGGCGTCGCGCAGTCGGCGTCGACGAAGCCGACGACGTCACCGGAACACCGACGAAAGCTCTCCGCCAGGACTCCACCCTTGCCGAGCTTCGGAAAGCTGAGGACGCGGACGCGACGGTCCTCGCGCCCGTGCATCGCGACAACGGACGACGTGTCGTCGGTACAACGATCGAGGGCGACGAGAAATGTCGTGTCGGGGTCGTTGCAGTGCGCGCGATACGCACGCAACGTGCGATCGATTCGGTGCTCTTCGTTGTGAGCGGGAATGACGATGTCGAGTCGCACGGGCGTCGTTCTCCTTGATCGCGTGACGGGGGCAATCGGGTGACGGGATGGCGTGACCGGCGATGGCGGCGCGGGCGAGCACGCTGACGGGCTGTCACGGTGCGCGGCGGCGCGCGGATGGTTGCGCGTGCATTGCTCATGTCGTCCTCGCCGGGGGGCTGGCGTACGCGACCGAAGGTCTGGCAACTTTCTTGGCCGAGGAACGTACACGCGCCGCGACTGCTCGTGGAAGCGCGCGAGCGGAACATGCCGAATACCCCGACCGCGCGAAACGCGGCGCTGTCGTCGGGCACGACCGCGTGCGCGTGCGTATCGACCGAACGCCGTCTGCGCGGTGTTACGCGCAACTTTGCCGAGGCGCATCGCGCGCGCGTGTCACGAGCTCGTGACTGTCGACTGTCGAATCTTGCGCGCGTTCGCGGCCGAGCGTCATCAGCCGTTCCCAATTCATGCGCGCATCAATTCCCTGTCACTCCTCCGATCGCGAGCGTCGCTCGACGTTCTTCTTCACGCGGTTCTCAACCACGGGGAAACAGCGACAGAACTCGCGGACGCACCGTTGACTTCGGCGCGCTGCGAGGTTCGACTGGACGCGCGCGACACGAAGCCCCGGGAAGACGCGAGAGATCGTCATCCGACGGATCCCCACCTCGGGTGCGCTCGCACGTCGCGTTCACGCAACGAAGGAGGCCGCAGATGGCCGAATCACGTCAGAGCCAATCGATACAGCCGCAGCATCGCAGCTCCCTGATGCAGACCACGTGGGAGGAGCTCACCCAGCCCGGCGCCTACGTGGAAGAGGTCACCGGTGATCTGTTCCGCGTCCCCTCGGAGGCCCTCGTCCAGGGCGCGAGCCCGATCATCACGAAGGTGAGCAACGGCGCGAGTCGTCTCGTCCGGGTGAGCGACAACCCGGCGGTTCCGCTGCTCAGGGCGAGGATGATCGCGGCGGACCACAACATCGAGCCGAACTTCTGACCGGCTGAAGAGACGTCCGTCACACTGCCATTGCGGTGCAACACCGGTTGCGGCAGTGTTCGCTCCGGACGCGCGGGAGGGGCCGGTCTGTGGGGGCACGGACCACCGCGTGGGTTGGGTGTGCTCTCCTCACCTGCCCGAGGAGAGCACCCCGGCCGTTTTGCGCGTGCGCCTCGCGCCGCCACGGGCTCGATGAGGAGGCTCACGGACACGCGCACGGCGACGCGCCGCATCGCGGACAGCCGGACGAGTAGCGCGCCGCCGCGTCCTCGAGCGACAGCCCGAGCTGGTTCGCCAGCGACGCCAACCACGCGAGCGCGTCACCGAGCTCGTGCAGCTGCTCGTCGACGGTGCCCTTGCGCGCCGCCTTGGCCAGCTCGCCGACCTCCTCGGCCAGCCACGCCACCGTGGCCGGCACGCCGCGGGCGCGGTCACGCTCGCCGTAGACGACGTCCATCGTGCGCTGGAACTCCGCGAGCTCGGTCATCGCACCATCGTGCTACAGCGGGTCGTGCTCCAGCCGGTCGTGCTCCAGCCGGTCGTGCTACAGCCGGTCGTGCCCGGTGCCGACATCTGGTCCATGGCTGACATGCCCACGTGGCTCGCTCCGCAGGTGATTGCCGCCCGGAAGGAACGCGCCGACGCGCTCGCCGCGGTCGGTGCCGGCACCGGCGTCATCACCCTCGACCCCGTGAACGTGGCCGTCGACGCCACCCTCGACGCGTGGATGGAGAAGCGCGGTCGCAGCTGCGCGCACCTGCGCGAGCCGGCGCCCGCGTACCTCGCGTTCGGCAACCCGCGCGTGCTCTGCAGCACGTGCCTCGACTTCTACCAGGCCGGCATCAGCGGCACTCCCGCCGACCGTCGCTGCGACCTCTGCGGTGAGCAGATCCTCACGCCGACGCTCGCGCCGCTGATCGTCGAGGTCGGACCGCTGCACCTCATGGGCGGCGCGTGCCGCGACTGCCGCGACGCCGACGACTGAGACCGGTCAGGCCTCGACGGCCGCGGTCAGGTGCGTCACGCTGCAGCGCCAGCCGTCGGGCCCGCGGACGAACACCTCGCTGATCCACTCGTCGTTCGTGAACTCCTCGCGGAGCAACGTCCCGTGGTTCCGACCGCGGCTCAGCGCCACCGCGACGTCGCCGTAGACCCGTACCTCGTGGATCTCATGGGTCATCGCGTCGTGGGTGAGCCGCCCCGACGTCACCGCATCGAGGAACGCCGCCCGCGGAAACACGCCGGTCGCGCCGACGAGCACCCAGTCGGGCATCGCGAAACGGTCGATCGCGACGGCGTCGTTGGCGACGATCGCTGCCGACCACTCCTGTAGCAGCGCGTCGAACTCCTGTCGCGAGCTCACGTCGTCTCCCCTGCGTACGTACCGAAGGACCAGAGGTTGCCCTCGGGATCGCGCACGGTGAACCCACGTGATCCGTAGTCCTCGTCGGCGAGGCCACGCACGAGCGTGGCGCCGGCCGCCGACGCACGCGCCAGCAGGCCTTCGGGATCGCTGCAGACGACGTAGACCGCGTCGTTGCCCGTGAGCCGTTGTCCGAATGGCCCGTCGTCCTTGCCCGCGGTGCCGAGCATGACCCCACCACCAGGAGGCCAGCGGAGCTCGGCATGCTCGACGATGTCAGCGTCGTCGTCGCGTGAGTAGGTGGCGACCTCGACGAAGCCGAATGCATCGACGAGGAACGAGATCGCGGCACGTGCGTTGCGAGAGGTCAGGTTGGGCCAGACGTGGGTGAGCGAGGTTTCGGTCATGCGGACAGTGTCAACCGCCGACGGTCACCTCGTCTTGAACGAATGGAACATGATCGAGCAGCAATTCGCTGGGCGTGCAGCCGGCGAACGCAGCGACGTCACGCGCCAGGTGCGCCTGGTCGGCGTATCCGCACTGCGCGGCGACGCGCCCGACGGTCAGGTCAGGTGAGGCCAACAGCCGCCGCGCCCGGTCGAACCGCATGACCCGACCGGCGCGTTTGGGCGACAGCCCGAACTCGTCGCGGAACCGCCTCGTCAGGTGCTGGCGGCTGTAGCCGGTCTCGGCCGCCAGCGCCGCGATCGTCACGGTGCCGTGGGAGGCCGAGAGCAGCTCCCAGCACACCGAGAGCTCGATCGCGACCGGATCGTGCACGGCCAGGCGCGCCAACACGTCGTCGCACGCCGCGAACCGCGCGTCCCAACCGTGCGCGATCTGCACCTGCTCCCACAGCTCGTCGCCCGCACCGCCCACGACGTCGGCGAACTCGATCGACGTGTCCCACAGCTCGCGCGCGGGCATGCCGAAGAGGACGCGCGCACCGAGCGGCGTCAGGTCGATCGCGACGCCTTCCTGTGCGCCGGGATCGACGATCAACGCGTGCGTCTCCTGCAGCCCACCCAGGGTGC
This sequence comes from Acidimicrobiia bacterium, assembly GCA_036502765.1. Lineage (GTDB taxonomy): Bacteria > Actinomycetota > Acidimicrobiia > IMCC26256 > DASPTH01 > DASUAS01. The sequence goes on from DASXXX010000166.1 coordinate 16,722, forward strand.
AGCGGTACCTGTCGGGGGCCTGCCGGGGATTGCTCTGTGCGAGGACGTCGATCGGCGCCCCGATGCTCACGATGAACGTCATGTGCCGCGACGGCAACCCGCGGTGGACGCCCGGCGCGAACCCCGCGAGCCGATACCCGACGTACCCGTCGACGAACGGGCGGAGCGCAGGTGCGGGAGTGGCCGCGACCCACTCGCTCGTCGGTCCGTGCGTCATGCCCTCGAGGTTAGGCAGGCGCGGGTAGGCAGGCGCGGGTAGGCAGGCGCGAGATCGACGACCGACTCACGCGTTCAGGTTGCCCTCGAAGTCACCGAGGTCGGGTGCGTCGTCGACGGGCTGCTCGCGCTCGTCGTCGGGCACCGGGCCGGGCGGCTGGTCGGGATCGGGTTCGACCACGTCGTGCGCGAGGTCGTCGGGATCACGTTCGGTCATGCCTCCGGCGTACCCAGATCCCGGCGATCGATCACCCCTCGGCGGCGGCCTTGAGGTTCGCGAGCGTCTCGGCCATGCCCGAGTGGGTCCGATCGACGACGCTGTCGAGGTAGTCCTCGACGTTCGAGTCGGGCGCCACGCTGCCCCAGAAGTCGCCGTAGCCGGGCAGCACCTCCCAGTGCTCACTCACCGCGCTGCCGTCATCGGAAGCGGCGAACGTGTACGACCAGCGCACGAGCTCGCGCGACGCGTCCATCCCGAGGTTGGTGAAGGTGAACTCCTTGCCCGGCTCGGCCACGTCGACGCGGCACGTGGTCGACCACTGCATGTCGGGCAGCACGTTGTCGCCGGTGAACGTCGTGTGGTCTTCGTCGAGCCACTGCGCCGACTTGCACACGGGGCTGAACTCACCCGTGCGGGTCACGTCGGCCACCAGCGCGTACACGGCCTCGGGCGACGCGGCGATGTCGATGGAGTCGGAGTGGCGGTACTTGGTCAGGTCCATGAGGCGGGAGCATACGGTGTCGCGGTGGCGTTCACCGGCTGGCCCGTGGAGGCGATCGAGTTCTTCGAAGGCCTCGAGGACGACAACTCGCGTGCCTATTGGCAGGCGCACAAGACCGTCTACGCGGAGTGCGTCAAGGGCCCGATGGAAGCGTTGCTCGCCGAACTCGAGGCCGACTTCGGACCGGGTCGGGTCTTCCGCCCGAACCGCGACGTCCGATTCAGCAACGACAAGACGCCGTACAAGCTGAACTGCGCCGCGCAGCTCACCGGCGGGTACATCTCGGTGTCGGCCGACGAGCTGTTCGCCGGCAGCGGGCTCTACATGCCGATGCCCGACGACCTGAAGCGCTTCCGCGCCGCCATCGACGCCGACCGCAGCGGCACCGAGCTCGAGGCCATCGTCGCCACGTTGCGCAAGGCGAAGTACGACGTCGGCGCGCACGACACGCTGAAGACCGCGCCGCGCGGCTACCCGAAGGACCATCCTCGCATCGAGCTGCTACAGCGCAAGGGCATCGTGATGTCGAAGGCGTGGCCAGTGGGTGGATGGCTCGGCACCAAGAAGGCGAGGGAACGCGTCGTCGCCACGCTCGACGCCGCCCGTCCCCTCAATGCGTGGATCGCCGACCACGTCCGCGGCCCCGCCGCCTAGTCACTGCCGCCCAAATCACAGCCCAAATCACAGCCGCGCGTCACGCAGCTCCGGGCCGGAGTCGCGCCAACAGTGGGATGGCGGCGATCTTCTCGTCGGTGAGCTCGCGCCACCGCACGTCGGGCAGCTTCCACCCGCGCGGCCGTCGACACCGCAACACCCGATCCGGCGTCACGATGACGTCGACGTGGATGTCGTGCCCCGTCGTGGGCACGACGCCCGCCGACAGCACCTGACGCTCGTGCACCGTGGTGACGACGACCGTGTGCGCGTCGACCAGGCCCGCCTCCGCCGCCAGCGCGAGCTCGAGGTCGCTGAAGCCGCCGCCCTTGCCGAGCCGCGCGCCGGACTCGTCGACCGCCACGCAGCCGGTCACCACCAGGTCGACGGGCTCGAGCTCGTCGACGCCGACCGTGCGTGCGCTCCGGGTCGCACCCTTGATCGAGCTCGCCTTCCGCGGGTCGTCGGCGAGCTGTTCGGGATCGAGCAGGAAGAACGGGTCGGCCTCGGCGAGCCGGGGCACCGCCATGTACACGACCTTGCCGTCCTGCAGTGCACGCGTGCGCACCGGCCACTGCGGCGAGTCGGGGTTCGACTTCACCGTCGACGCCGCCCGCCACTCGTCCGTCTCCGCGAGCAACCTGGCCGCGGCTTCCGCGCCGACGAAGTTGGGGATGCGGTTCACCGGTCTCGGGAACCGCGCGATGCCGGGCTGATCGAGATCGGCCCACACGTGCTCGCGCAGCACCGCCTTCGCGGCCAGCAGCTCGGGATCGCCGCCGGCGTCGTGGTCGTGACGCGCCATCGAGAGGAGCCTCGCACGTCAACCGATCGCAGCGCGCATCTTCTCCGCGAGGCGAGTGAAGTTCGGGTACACCGCACGACCGCCGATGGCATCGATCGACGGTCGCCAGAGCTCCCACCGCTCGATGAGCTTCTGACCGAGCAACGCCTCGATGAGGCCGAAGTCGAAGCCACCGTGCTCCTCCATGGCGCCGAGTTGCTCGAAGTAGTCGAGCTCGCGGAACAGGATGTACGCCTCGACGTCGTTGCCCGCGATGTGCTGTTGAAACCCGTCGCACAGCGACTCCGGCGACGCGTACGACGCGACGAGGCGCCGCGTCTCCATCATCGGCGCTTCGCTCCACCGCCGGAAGAAGTCGGCGGCGACCTCCGCTTGCCGACCGATTCTCGCCTCCCGCACCTGTTGTCCGGCGAACACCGCCGCACCGATCGCGGCGACGGCGCCCACCGCGAGCACGGTGGTCGCGATCGCGGTGACCTCCTCGGCCCAGTTCGTCACTCGGTTCCCCGCCCGGTCAGCCCTCGTCGGTCTCGTCGCCCGGATTGACCAGCTCCGCGCGCGCCGCTTCGAGCAGCTCTCGCGGTACGACGGTTCCGAGGTCGGTCAGCGTGTCGGCGTCTTCGATGGTGCGCGCCGGATCGGCGCGATCGCGCTCGTCAGTTCCTGTGGTCATCGGTCCGTCGTCCTCGCATCCTCCGCCCGCACTTGCGAGCGTTCCCTCTCGGAGGAAGCGGGAAACAGTGCCCGGAGCCTCAGACGCGGATCGGTACCTGCGCGAACCCCCGCACCGTGCTCGTGTGCAGCCGCACCACGTGGTCGTGGTCGACCTCCCACTCGGGGAATCGGCGCAGCGTCTCCTCGAGCGCGATGCGGCCTTCCATCCGTGCCAACGCGGCGCCGAGGCAGAAGTGGACGCCGTACCCGAACGACACGTGCAGGTCGAAGTCGCGGTGGATGTCGAAGCGGTCGGCGTCGGGGAAGGCGCGGTCGTCGCGCCCGGCCGATCCGGTGAGCAACAACACCTTGGAGCCCGCGGGCACGGTCTCGCCGTGCAGCTCGACGTCGGCCGTCGTCCACCGACCCTGCACCGGCGACGGCGCCTCGTACCGGAGCAGCTCCTCCACCGCGTTCGACAGCAGCGACGCGTCGGCGGCGAGCTCGGCGCGCTGGTCGGGATGTGCTTCGAGCACGACCGACGCCCAGCCGAGCAACCGCGCCACGGTCTCGGTGCCCGCGCTGATCAGCAGGTTGGCGAAGTCGGCGCCCTGCGCGACGGTGAGCCGACGGGTCACACCTTCGTCGTCGGTGATCTCGGCCACGCTGAGGTCGGTGAGCATGTCGTCGCGCGGATGCGCCAACACCTCGTCGAGCTGCGACCGGATGTAGGCGTTGATCTCGATCTGCGCGGTCAGCGACACGTCGTTCACCATGCCGACGCCCGGTTCGATGTGGAACACCTGGTCGATCAGCTTTCGCAGCATCTCCTGGTCTCCGAGCGGCACGCCGAGCAGCGACGAGATGACCATCGACGGCAGGTACACGGCGAAGTCCTGGACGTAGTCGAACGAGTCGCGGTCGGCGAGACGGTCGAGGAAGTCGCACGAGAGCTCGCGGATGCGATCCTCGAGCGCGTCGACACGACGCGGCGTGAACGCGCGGGACACCAGCGTGCGCAGCCGCGTGTGGTCGGGCGGGTCCATGAAGATCATCTGACCGGTGTCGAACGCCTGGGGACCCATCAACTCGAGCACGGTCCCGTGGCTCGAGCAGTAGGTGCGCGGGTCACGGTGCGCGGCCTCGACGTCGGCGAAGCGACTCAGCGCGTAGAAGTCGTACCGCTCGTTGAAGTAGAGCGGCGCGTCGTCACGCATGCGTCGCCAGGTGTCGTACGGGTCGGTGTCGATGCCGGTGTCGAACGGATCCCAGTACACGTCGGTCACCGGCAGAATGTATACAACTTCGGTAGGGTGCCGGCCATGGCCCAGGAACCCAGCGACGTCCCCGCGATCCCCGACTACCAGCGCCTCCTCGACGGCAAGGTCGCCGTCGTCACCGGCGGTGGTGACGGCATCGGCGGCGCCATCTCCAGCCTGTTCGCGCAGCACGGCGCGCGCGTCGAGATCGCCGAGATCGACCCCGAGCGCGCCGCGGCGAAGCAGGCCGAGATCGAGGCCGCGGGCGGCACGGCACGTGCGCTCGTCGTCGACGTGCGGGACGACGACCAGGTCGCGGCGTTCGCCGACGCGGTCACGAGCGCGCACGACGGGCGCGTCGACGTGCTCGTCAACAACGTGGGTGACTTCCATCCGCTCGTGCGCTTCGCGAAGTCGACGCCCGAGTCATGGGACGCGATGTACCAGATCAACCTGCGCCACTTCTTCGCCGTCACGCGCGCGTTCCTGCAGCCGATGATCGACAGCGGTGGTGGGTCGATCGTGAACTTCCACTCGGTGGAGGGCATGCGCGGTTACCCCGGTGAGCCGGTGTACGGCGCGATGAAAGGCGCGGTCGCGCACTTCACCACCTGTCTCGCCGCTGAACAGGGGCGCAACGGCATCCGGGTCAACGGCATCGGCCCCGACCTCACGCAGACACCCCAGGTCGACTACTCCCCCGTCAGCGAGCACGACGACATGTGGGAGTCGTGGGCGCCGGTGGGGCGTCTCGGCTGGCCCGAGGACCAGGCGCGCGTCGCCTTGTTCCTCGCGTCCGACATGTCGGCCTACGTGACCGGGCACAACGTCCCGGTCGACGGTGGCACCAAGACCGGCGGCGGCTGGTTCTGGTCGCCCTCGGCGCGGCGGTTCACCAACCGCCCGATCACGCTTTGAGCCGCTTCCCCGCATTCAGACCCGCATTCAGACCCAGACGTAGTCCTTCGGGTCGAAGGTCTTCGTCCACGCCCAGTAGGTGGGGATGGGCCACGGGGAGATGGTGAAGATCTTGCCCTCCGGGTTCTTGAAGTGCGAGTGCTTCACCGACTCGTGCGCCCACACCATCTGCGAGATCTCGCTCGAGTAGCGCGCGGTGTAGTCGTCCTGCACCTCCGGACGCGGCTCCAACGCGCGGTGCCCCGAGGTGAGCAGCTCGTGCAGCGCCTGCATCACGTAGTCGACCTGGTTCTCCGACTGGTAGATGAGGCTCGCACCGTGCGCGAGGTTCGTCCCCGGCCCGTAGAGGCAGAAGAGGTTGGGGAACTGCTTGATGGTGATGCCGAGGTACGCGGCGGGCTCGATGCCCCACTCGTCGCGCAGCACCGCGCCGTCGCGTCCGACGATGTGCATCGGCCACAGGAAGTCGTTGTGCCGGAACCCGGTGGCGTAGCAGATGATGTCGGCGGGCCGGAACGTGCCGTCGACCGTGACCACGCCGTCGGCGACGATGCGCTCGATGCCGGTGCGCACCAGCTCCACGTTGTCCTTGCGCAGACACGCCAGCCACGAACCGTTGTCCTGCAGCATGCGCTTCGCGGTCGGCGGGTAGTCGGGCATGACCTTCGCCTGCAGCTCCTCGTCGTCGCCGAGCTGCGCCAGCATCAGCGCCGCGAAGAGCTCGCGAGTGGCGGCGTTGGCTTCGCTCACCGAATGACCGCCGTCGTCCCACTCGGGGTCGATGCGGTTGCGGTCCACCGACAGACCTGCTCCCGGGTAGAAGGTGAGGAAGCGGAACCAGCGCCCGAAGAACGGCAGGTGACGGATCGCCCACCGTTCACCGTCGGGCACGGCCCGGTGGTAGTTGGGGTTGGGGAACACCCACTGCGCGGTGCGTTGGTACACGGTGAGCTGCTCGACGTCGTCGGCGATCGTCGGCGCGATCTGGAAGCCGCTCGCACCCGCGCCGACAAGCGCGACCTGCTTGCCCGCGTACTCCACCGAGTGGTCCCAGCGCGCGGAATGGAACGACGGACCTTCGAAGTCGTTCATGCCGGGGATGTCGGGCAGGCGCGGCGAGTTGAGCGAACCGACCGCGCTGATCACCGCGCGCGCGTCGATGGTCTCGGTGCTGCCGTCGGGGTTGGTGACCTCGACGGCCCAGCGTCCCGTGGCCTCGTCGAAGGTCATGGTGTCGACACGCGTGTTCCACCGGCAGTGCGCTTCGAGGTCGTGCGCCTCCAGCACCCGGCGGAAGTACGCGCGCAATTCGGGATGCTGCGAGAAGTACTCGGTCCAGTGGTCGGCGGGTTCGAACGAGTAGCAGTAGAAGTGGCTGCCGATGTCGACGCGCGCGCCCGGGTAGCGGTTCTCCCACCACGTACCGCCCGGACCGCCGTTCTTCTCGATCACCGTGAACGGGAGGTTCGCCTGCGCGAGGCGCAGCGCCGCGAGCAACCCCGACTCCCCGCACCCGATGACGACCACGTGCGAGTCGGCCCGCACGTCGTCCGGGATCTCGTCGGCCCACGTGATCGCGCGCGCGTCGGCGCCGTCGAGGTGAAGGTCTTCGAGGAACATCGGCACGACGTCGTCGTCGAGCGGCGCGGTCGCGAGGAACGCCATCATCTCGCGGATCAGTTCGTCGGACGGAGCGGGCGGGAGCACGCAGCCGCGGTCACGAAACGCGAGGATCGCCGGCAGCGCCCACGCGCGCGCCGCGGCTTGCTGGTCCTCGGTCATGCCGCCCGTGTAGTCGTTGAGCATCGACGATCGCGGGCGCAGGTCGCTGCGGATCCACTGCGGGTCGCCGGTGATGTGCACCATCGAGCACAGCAGCGCCGGGACGCTCAGGTCGTCGAGCGCGGCAGCAATGGTCACGTCGTCGTCGGTGAACGGACGACCGGCGTGTGGGTTGTGGTCGGTGTCGGCCATGACCGTCACCATACGGCGGACGGCCGGATGCGGTCAGGCGGCGACACGACCGGCTGAGGCGCGCGGCCTCACCGGTTCAGGTGGTCGTGCTGGGGGTGGCCTCGACCGCGGGGGTCTCGACCGGAGTCGCGTCGACCGCGGCGGCTTCCACCGCGGGCGTGGTGGTCACGGGTTCGGCCTCGTCGTGGAGCCCGCTCCGGAACTCCTTGGCGGCCTGACCCATCCCCTTCGCCAGCTCCGGCAGCTTCTTCGATCCGAAGAGCAGGAGCACGACGGCGAGGACGATCAACAGTTCGACAGGTCCTACGTCCATGGCTCCACGGTAGCCCCACCAGGGGAACCCATTTCCGTCAGGCGGGTTACGGGCGTGTTGCGCGTCGGGCTCGGCGCATGACCTCGCCGTAGAGCTCGAGTCCCTCGGCCGAGAGCCAGCCGTCGGGCCCGGCGGCGATGCCCACCCGTTCCGGGATCGTGCCCCATACCGGGACGCCCGCTTCCTGCCACATGGCCAGGGTCTCCTGGTAGTCACGGGTGAAGGTGCGGGCGGACGAGAACACGAGGCCCGCCGGGAGGCGCTTGGGCACCATGTCGAGCACCGCCTCCACCCGCGCGGTCTCGACCCCACCTACTCGGGTGGGAATCACGACCACGTCGGCACGTTCCAGCGCCTTGGCCAGGAGCCGCTCGTGGCCCGGGGGCGTGTCGACGACCGCGACGTCGTCGGCCTCGACCCGGTCGAGGGTCCGCATCAGCAGACGCTCGGTGGGTGCCTCGACCACGTCGATCGACTCGAAGACCTCGTCGGCCGCGTGCTCGAGCCAGTCGGCCGCACTGCCCTGAGGGTCGCTGTCGACCAGGGCGACCGACCGCTTCCCGCCGCCGGCGACCGCCGAGAGGTACACCGCGGTGGTGGTCTTGCCCACCCCGCCCTTCAACGCAGCTACGACCACGATCACGAGGGCACCCTAGCGAGATCGGGCGCTCGCGCGCCCGGGTCGCGTCTTCGACTCAGAGGGCGGGGCGGTTGCGGGACAGCTGGGCGCCGTTGTCGCCGAACACGACCTGCCCGGTGACGCTGCGCCCGAGGTCGGACGCCAGCGCGACGACGAGTCGGCCGAGGTCGTCGGGTTCGCCCAGCCGGCCGAGCGGGTGCGCGTCGACCAGGGCCGCGACCTGCTCGTCGGAGAGCGCGGCCGCGACGACGGGGGTGAGCGTGGTGCCCGGCGCGACCGCGAGCACGCGGATCCCGTGCGGTGCGAGCTCGACCGCGAGCGTCTCGGTGAGGTGGTTGACCGCGGCCTTGGCCGCGCCGTAGTGCGCCATGCGCAGCGACGGACGCGTCGTCTCGCCCGAGGTGACATTGACGATCACACCCTCCGTGCCCGCCGCGACCATGGCGCGCGCTTCCGCGTGGCACGACCACATGGTGACGAACAGGTTCTGCTCGACGACATCGCGGAGGGCGTCGTCGTCGAGGTCGACGAAGGCCGCGGGCATGCGCCCCGCGAGCGAACCCACGTTGTTGACCGCGATGTCGATGCCACCGAGGTCGACGACCATGCGTGCGACCAGCGCCCGCACCGCGTCGGGATCGCGCAGGTCGGCGGTCGCCGCGACGACCTTCGTGCCCGCACCGGCGACCTCGTCGGCGGCCTCGGCGAGCGTGGCCGTGTCCTTGTCGGCGATCACGACGTCGCACCCCGCAGCTGCGAGCCAGCGCGCGATGCCCCGGCCGATCCCCACCGCGGCCCCGGTCACGAGGGCCCGCTTCCCGGTGAGCCCGAGGTCGATCGTCATGTGCGTCAACGTAACCGGGGCACGACTTCCCGGGCGTCGGCACCACGCTCAGGGACCTCTCAGCCCCGGCGCACCACCATGAGCGTCGGGAGAGTCGACCCCGGGAGGATCCGGAACCATGAGCGAAGAGACACCACAATCCGAGGGCGAGCCGTCACCGGCGACACCCGAGGAGACCCCCACCGCGGCCAACAAGCCCTTCACCTACGAAGACGCGGTCGCGAAAGCCGGCGACGAGGACGACGTCGCACCCGCGCCACCCCCGTCAGGCGCCGCGCCCGCGGCCGAGGCACCGACCCAAGCGGCGCCGGTTGCCGAGCCCGTCACCGCGGCCACTCCGGTCGCAGCCACGACCAGCGCGCCGGCCGACCGCCCCGCGGGGATCTTCGTCCCCAAGTGGCTCGGAGTCGTGGCGGCCGCGATCGTGGCCGCACTGATCTTCGGTGGCATCGGCTACGCCATCGGTGACTCGTCGGACTCCGGCTCCACCCGGAACGCGAGCAGCGCGTTCCCTGGCACCGGCAACGGGAACGGCACCCAGCGGCTCCCCGGCGGTGGTCAGTTCCCCGGCAACGGTGAGCTCCCCAACGGCGGCCAGCTGCCCAACGGCAACGGCAACGGCAACGGGAACGGCAGCGGGAACGGCAGCGACAGCCAGGGCGGCACGACCACGAGCGACGCCGGTTTCCTCGGTGTCGGCGTGCAGGCCAGCACCGACTCGAAGGGCGTCGAGGTCACCGACGTCGCCCAGAACAGCCCGGCGGCCAAGGCCGGCCTGCAGAACGGTGACGTGATCACCGCCCTCGACGGCAAGGACGTCACCGACCCCGAAGCCGTGCGTGCAGCGGTGCAGGCCAAGGCGAGTGGCGACCAGCTCAGCGTCACCTACACCCGCGACGGTCAGTCCAAGACCGTCGACGTGACGCTCACCAGCCGTTCGCAGGCCCAGTCCAGCTGAACGCGTCTCACTGAACGCGTCTCGCTGAAGGACCGCTTCGGAGCGGTCAGCCGTCGAGCACCTGGGTGACCAGGGCGGCGATGGCTGACCGCTCCGATCGCGTCAGGGTCACGTGCGCGAAGAGCGGATGGCCCCGGAGGGTCTCGATCACGCTCACGACACCGTCGTGGCGCCCGACCCGCAGGTTGTCGCGCTGTGCGACGTCGTGGGTGAGCACGACCCGACTCCCGCGGCCGAGCCGACTGAGCGCGGTGAGCAGCACGGAACGTTCGAGGTTCTGCGCCTCGTCGATCACCACCAGGCTGTCGGTGAGGCTGCGACCCCGGATGTGGGTCAGCGGGAGCACTTCGAGCAGGCCGCGGTCGATGACCTCGTCGATCACCTCGCGCCCGACCATCGACTCCAGCGCGTCGGTGACGGCACCGGCCCACGGCGACATCTTCTCGCTCTCGGAACCGGGCAGGTACCCGAGGTCCTGACCTCCGACCGCGTAGATCGGGCGGAACACCACGACCCGCTGGTGCGTGCGCCGCTCGAGCACCGCCTCCAGACCCGCCGCGAGCGCGAGCACGCTCTTGCCGGTGCCCGCGCTGCCGCCGAGGCTCACGATGCCGACCTGGTCGTCGAGCAGCACGTCGATCGCGATGTGCTGCTCCGCGGAACGGCCGCGCAGGTCGAACATGGCCTGGTCGGTGCGCACGAGGTGCAGCCGCTTGTCGGGGTGCACGCGTGCGAGCGCCGACTGCGATCCCGAGTGGAGCGCGACCCCGGTGTGGCACGGGAGCTCGCGTGCGGCTTCGAGGTCGACGACCTTCTGTTCGAAGAGCTCGTCGATCACCGAGCTCCACACGTCGAGCTCGACGAAGCCGGTCCAGCCGGAGTCGGTGGCGAGCTCGTTGCGGTACTCGTCGGCCTCGATGCCGACCACGCCGGCCTTGAGGCGCAGCGGGAGGTCCTTGGTGACCACGACGACCTCGCGGCCTTCACGCCCGAGGCTCACGGCCACCGCGAGGATGCGGTGGTCGTTGGCCGGTGACGTGAGCGGCGGGGGCAGCGCCTCGAGCTCCTGGTGGTTGAGCTCGACCCGGAGCGTGCCGCCTTCGTCGTTGACGGGCATGGGCTCGAGCAAGGACCCGTGACGGGTGCGCAGCTCTTCGAGGAACCGCAGGCTCTGGCGGGCGGCCCAGCCCAGCTCGGGGTGGTGGCGCTTGCCCTCGAGCTCGGTGAGGACCACGAGCGGGAGCACGACCTCGTGCTCCGCGAAGCGCGTGACCGCCAACGGATCGGCGAGGAGGACGGAGGTGTCGACGACGTAGACGGTCCTGGTGATCAAGGCAACGGGGACGCTAGCTCGCACCCGTACGCGCGGCGTGCATCCTCGGCGCGAACCTCGCCCGTTCACACCGACGTTCACAGGCTGCGAACACGCTGCTCATCGATCCCTCAGGTTCGCTGCCTAGGGTGGTCGCAGCAGTCAGCCTCTCCGTCGGAGGTTCCCCGTGGCGCGCGGCCGCACCGATGCCATCATCGCCGGAGTCAACAAAGCCGGCACCACCTCCTTGTTCGTGTCGCTGTCGACGCACCCTGACGTCGCGCCCTCGTCGGTCAAGGAGACGCGCTTCTTCCTCCCGGCGCGCTACGGCCAGCCGCTGCCGCCGGCCGAGGAGTGGGACGCGTACTTCACCGACGCCGGCGCCCGGCCCGTCCACCTGGAGGCGACACCGTCGTACTTCTACGGAAGCACGGCCGTCGCCGAAGCACTGCGGTCGCGACTGGTCGATCCGCGAGCGCTCGTCGTGCTGCGCGAGCCGGTGAGCCGCGCGCTCTCGTTCTTCAGCTATCAGAAGATCCGCCTGCGGTTCCCCGCCGACTACCCCGTCACCGACTACCTCGCCACGGCCGACGCCCTCACCGCGGCCGACTTCGACGATCCCGACAACGAGAAGTACATGGCGTTCCGCGGTGGTTGCTACGCCGAGTTCCTCCCCGGCTGGTTCGACGTCCTCGGCACCGACCATGTGCGCATCATCGACTTCGATCAGCTCGTGGGCGATCAGGTCACCACGCTGCACGACACGGCGTCGTGGCTCGGCCTCGATCCGGCGCGCTTCCCCACCGACGCCCTCAGCTCCGAGAACCGCACCACCGGGTTCAAGAGCGAGGGCCTCCAGCGCGTCGCGCTCGTCGGCAACGACAAGCTCGAGCGGGTGCTGCGCCGTCATCCCGAGGCCAAGCGCAAGCTGCGCGCGTTCTACTACCGACTCAACGGCCGTCCGACCGAGGAGCACATCCCCGAGTCGGTGCGCGCCGAGCTCGCGGCACGCTACGAGGAGCCGAACGCGCGGCTCGCTCAGCAGCTCACCGACGCGGGGATCGCGCTCCCCGACTGGCTCGCGCCTTCCGACGAACGTTCTGGCGTCACCGGACGCGAGTAGTCGCGCCACCCCGATGCCGAAACGGGGTTGGGGGTGAGGGCGACGAACACCAGAGCGCACTCGAAGACCAGCGCCATCACCGCGGGGATGGCGACGCCGGAGTCGTTGAGCGCGTACCCGAGCAGCGCGACGACCGCGAGCGCGAGGACCGTCTGGCGGATGGCGGGCACCGAGCGGTAGAGCGGCCGGATCACGCTCCCGCGCGCCCGCCACAGGAACCAGGCGAGCAGCGCGACGACGGGCAGCACCCATAGCAGCTTGGTGCCGCCGAACGACGCGAGGTTGGCGTCGAGCTTGCGCCGGATCGTGAGGAAGGAGTCGCCCGACGCACCGTTGAGCAACTCGTCGAAGAAGCGCCCGACGTGGGTCTGCTGGTCGCGCGGACGCAGGTAGTCGGCGAAGCCGACGACCAGGCCGGCGACCACGAGCACGACACCGAGGATGGCCACGGTGCGGAAGCGAACGGTCTTGCCGAGCAGCAACCACGCGAACAGCCCGAAGCCCGGGGCGCCGGCGATGGCGGCTCCGAAGTCACCACCGAACGGCGGCGCCGCCATCACGAGGAGCGTGAACCCGAGCATGGCGATCACCGCGTACACCGTGAGTCGCCCGGGCCGTCGCCACACCGCGAGGCCGCCGAGCAACAGCACCGCGGCGGTGAGTTGCGAGAACGTGATGTTGCCCTGCCCGGCGACGCGGATGCCGACGGTGGCCGAGTAGCCGAACACGGTGTTGAGCTCGAGCCGCGCGCCGGCGAGCAGGTCGAGGACGTGCACGACGACGGTGATGGCGAGCGCGAGCGCGAGCGGGCGGTACGGGTGACGACCACCGAGCAATCGGCACACACCCGCGAACACCAGCGACCCCACCACGAGGAAGGCCAGGTACGCGGCGGAGTTGTCGCTCCGACCGAAGTGCAACGGTTCGGCGGCGTAGGTCGCGAACAGGAACCCGAGGACCGCGAGCGCAAAGAAGCGCACCAGGCCTTCGCCGCGGCGTCGACGCCATGCGACCAACGCAGCGACGAGCGCGAGCACGACCGCGAGCGCGATCGCGATGTTGTTCGCCAGCCCGACCTTGGAGTCGCGGAACACCGCGTCCTCGTTGGCGTGCACGAGCGTGGTGACGCGCTGGTCGTGCGGCGGTCCGTTCACCACCTCCATGGCACGACCCTCCATCACTTTCGGCACGTTGATGCCGAGCAGGTCGAGGATGGTGGGTGCGATGTCGATCACGTACACGAAGCCGTTGCGGCGGCTGGTGGCCGACCGGAGGAACTCGGGTTGGATGCCCGGCGCGCGGATGCCGGTGACCGCGAGGCCCGAACCGCGTCGGGGCGACGCCGGGCTGACGACGAACACCGCGTCGTGCGCGGGATCGACGTCGGCGAGCATGCGCCCGACGAGCTCGTCGACGCGGTGCAGCGCGGCCTTCTTCTGCAGCCGCGCCTGGTCGTCGGTGAGGAAGTCGGAGTAGAGGTCGGCGCGGAGGAGGTCGGATCCCTCGACGAGGACGACGCCGCCCTGTTTCCACGCGTCGGAGAAGGCACGGTACGCGACGTCGTTGTTCGTGCGGAGTCCGAACGGCGCGTGCGGGTCGGGTTCGAGGAGGTCGTCGCTCACGCTCCCCGTGGGAACGCGCCCGGTGCTGTCCATCAGCGCGTTGACCGCGGCGCGTTGGTCGGGCTGCAACGGGTCGTCGACCAGCGGTTGGGCACCGTCGCCGTTCGCGACGACGGCACGCGGCACCTTGGCCTGCTCGAGCGTGTCACCGAGCGCCCCGATGGTGGGGTCGTACAGGCCGTCGGCGTTCTCCTTGACCAACGCTTCGAGCCCCAGGTGCACGATGCCGCCGGTGGCCTCCACCCCCGTGCGCTGCCGGTAGACGGCGCCCGAGGTGCTGTCGCCGTAGGCCTCGGTGGTCTCGAACGCCTGGCCGGCGAGCAGGCTGGTGGCCGACGCCCGGCCGCCGGCACCGAGCGCGGTGTAGCCGGCCGCGATCGAGCTCTTCCGGCCCGCGGTGCGGGTGATCATGTCGGCGACCGCCGACTGCGTGAAGAGCTGCTGCAGGTTGGGGTCGTCCCCGGCCTGCACGTCACCCCACGACGTGGCCGGCAACGAGATCAGGAGCACCCGATCGACCTTGGTGTCCTGGGTCTGCGCGCTCGCAACCCCAGGCGCCGCGATCTGGGCGACCAGCGCGACCGCCAGCGTCGCGACGACGGCCGCGGTGATGCGCTTCGTCAGAGCGTGCATCACGGCTCCACCGCGAGGTCGGGATCGATGGGTTCGAACGCCCGCTCGGGCCGGTCACCGTGTTTGGGGAGCATGCGCAGGAGCAGCAGGTAGAGCGCGAGGCCGAGGACGCCGATCATCGCGAGCACCAGGACGTTCGCGAGGCGACCCGTCGGACCCACGAGGTGCTCGACCAACCACGCCACGCCGCCGAGCGCGACCGACGCGCCGAGCGACGGCAAGAACGCGTGCGGGAAGAAGCCGTGACCCACGCGTTTGCGGAGCACCACGCCGAGGGCGATGGTGCCGAGGAAGTACGCCGCGCTGTGGCCGAGACCGAGTGCCGCGACCTTGGCGGTGTCGGACTCGAACGCGAGGCCGCCCACGATCATCACGCCGGCACCGACCACCGCACTCACGCCGGCGATGATCGCCGGGGTGCGGCTGTCGCCCAGCGCGTACATCGCGCGAGCGAAGAAGAGAAAGGTGCCGTAGGTGAAGAGGCCCACGCCGAGCGACGCGAGCGCGGCGGCGAAGAGATCAGCCTCGTGACGACTGTTGCCGACTGCGAGCACCCGCATCGCCGGGAGCGCGAGCGCGACGTACGCCGCACTGACCGGGAGCAGGAGGCGCGACATGCTGTCGAGACCCCACCGGAGCCGGCCGGCGAACGCGGGCATGTCGTTGCTGGCGACGTCGTGGGTCAGCTCGGGCAGGATCGTCGTGTGGATCGGCTGCGCCAGGATCGCGTACGGCGCGAGGAACGCGACGAAGCAGAACTGGTACGCGACCACACCACCGGCGACCTGGTTGCCCATCACCAGCGCGGCACCGAGGAGCACTGCGACGTCGGGTTGCAGTGCGACCCACGCCGACAGGAACAGCAGCCGTCGCAGCTTGCGGTCGACCGCGCCGAGCGTCGCGCGGAGACGGAACCCGCTCCGCATGAGCGCGATCGTCGGCACCGCGACGAAGCCGACGACACCGAGGGTGCCACCGATCGCGAGCACCAGCTTCTCGGCCGTGGTGATGTCAAGGTCGGCGTTTGGACCGTGCAGGGCACGGAAGATCGCCATCGTGGTCACGAGGATGATGGCGTTGGCGATCGGGGCCACCGCCACGATCACGAAGCGGCGCTTGGCGAACAGCACCGCGGTGGCCACCGTGCCCACCGCGTAGAGGAGCACCTGGGGCACGAAGAAGCGGAGGAAGAACGCCGACAGCGCCACCTGCTGCGACTCGATCTGGGCGTTGGGGGCGCTGCTCGACAGGATCCGGGCGATGGGCTCGGCGAACACCACGCCCACGACCGAGACCACGGCCATGATCGCCAGGGCCATGCCCAGGACGCCCGAGGCCAGCCGTTCGGCCTCTTGGTCGTCGCCCGCCCGGAAGAGATCGACGAACGTGGGCACCAGGACCGCCGAGAGGGCGCCGGCGGCGATGAGCTCGAAGAGGATGTTGGAGACCGAGCTGGAGGCCTGGTAGGTGTTGCCCAGGTAGGTGGCGCCGAGGACGGCGGCGATCACCCAGACCTTGACGAATCCCACCCCGCGGGACGCGAGCGTGGCGACGCTCATGCGCGCCGCAGCCCGCGTCGGTCGATCCTCGCTCGCCACCACCAGCAGGCAAGCCTACGGGGGCGCGCGCGTTTTCCGGTGGCGAGCGGGCATGCTGGCGGCCGGTCGCCCACCCGGCCGCCGTCGACCCTGCTGGGGGGACGGGACGTCTGGCGGCGGGTGGGCGCTCTTCCTCGGACGGTTCGCTCGCTCGCGCTCGCTCGCGCTCGCTCGCGTCGCCTTGGTTCGCGCCGGCCACCGAGTGCCTCGGGCCCCACGCCTCGGCCCTAGAGTTCTCGGCCATGCACGACGCCCTCCTGGTCGCCGAGACCGCGCTGCTCGAGGACCGCCGACCGCTCACACGCGACGAAGCGCTCGCGGTGGCCACGGTGCCGCTCGACGAGCTCCCCGATCTGGTCGCGCTCGCGCACCGCGTCCGCCTCGCCTACTGCGGTGCCGAGGTGGAGCTGGAGAGCCTCATCAACGCCAAGTCGGGTGCGTGCCCCGAGGACTGCGCGTTCTGCTCGCAGTCGGCGCGCTACTCCACCGACGTCGACGTGTACCCGCTCCTCCAGCTCGACGAGGTGCTCGAGGCCGCGCACGCGACGCGCGAAGCCGGCGCCACGCAGTTCTGCATCGTGGTCGCGGTGCGCGGGCCGTCGGAACGGATGCTGACGCGCGTCATCGAGGCCGTCGACGCGGTGCAGCGCGAGACGGGGCTCGAAGTCGCGTGCTCACTCGGGCTCCTCACCCCCGAGCAGGCCGAGCGCCTCGCGGCCGCGGGCGTCAAGCGCTACAACCACAACCTCGAAGCGCCGCGCGCGCTGTTCCCGTCGATCGTGAGCACGCACACCTACGACGACCGGGTGGAGACGGCCAAGCTCGCCATCGACGCCGGCATGGAGCTGTGCTGCGGCGGCATCCTCGGCATGGGCGAGACGCTCGAGCAGCGCGTCGACTTCGCGTTCGAGCTCGCCGAGCTCGAACCGTGCGAGGTGCCGATCAACTTCCTGCTCCCCACCGGCACGCCCCTCGGCGACCAGCGCATGATCAGTCCGCGCGAGGCGCTCCAGGCCATCGCGCTGTTCCGGCTCGTGTTGCCGAGCGCGTGGCTGCGCCTCGCCGGTGGTCGCGAGTACGTGCTCGGCGAGCTGCAGGCGCTGGGCCTGTTGGCCGGCGCCAACGCGCTGATCGTGGGCAACTACCTCACGTCGACCGGCCGTCCGCCCGAAGAAGACCACGCGCTGCTCGAGGCGCTCGGGATGCCCGTCGCCGACGGCCCCGGCGAGGGTCGCTTCGTCGTCGACTCCCACGGCGCCCACGCGAAACCTGCGCAGGCACCGAAGCCCGTGCGCGTCGGCATCCCCGTCCGCGCCGAGTAAAGACGTTTCAGTCGACGGTCGATGCGGTGAGACGACCGGTGCGGAAGAACTCGGCGCGGGGGCCAGGCAGGTAGAGGTCGTACTGGCCGACGACCACCCAGCACACGAAGAGCCCGACGACCTCCTCGACCACCACGATCCACCATGACGGCAGCAGCGCGTCGTGGGTGAAGTCGTTGCCGAGGAACGGCCACCAGAACAGCTCGGTGTTGGCGAACGCGCCCGAGAGGATCAGCCCGCAGAACACGCCGATGGGCAGGCACAGCCAGCGCCGCCGCACGAGACGCGGTCGACCGATCGTGCCCACCATCACGATCACGAGCAGCGCCACCGCGAACAGCAGCGTGTAGCCGTAGGCGCGGTAGCCGAACCCGAGGTCGAGCACCAGCGGCAGCAGCGACCCGCCCGCGATCAGGCGGTAGTCGATGCCGACGCTGCGGAAGATGGTGGCCACACCGAACACCGACAGGCCGATGTACCAGAAGAACATCGGCTCAGGGCAGGTCGAGCGCTGCGTTCACCAGCGCGTCGGCGTCGGTGTTGAACTCACGACGCACGTGCCCGAGGTCGACGTGGTCGTAACCGGCCAGCAGCTCACGTACCCGGTCGACCAACGGTCGGAGATGCGGCTGCTTCACCTTCCACCGCCCGGCGACCTGCTCGATCACGAGCTTGGAGTCACCGCGCACCTTCACCGCACGCGACGGCGTGGCGGCCGCGGCTTCGAGTCCCGCGATCAGCGCGCGGTACTCGGCGACGTTGTTGGTGGTCTCACCGATGCATTCGCTCACCGCCGCGAGGCGGGTCGGTGGCACGTTCGACGGGTCGAACACGACCGCACCGATCGCGGCGGGACCCGGGTTGCCGCGCGCGCCACCGTCGAAGTAGACGACCACCTCGTCGAGCATCAGGGAACCAGGATCGCGCCGCAGTTGTCGCAGTGCGCCAGCGGCTGACCACCCGTGCGCTTGATCTGCTCCGCCTCGACGGCGGGGATCGACAGGTGACACCCCTGGCACGTGGTGCCCACGAGACGAGCGACGCCCGCACCCTTGGCCAGCGTGCGACACCGCTCGTATTCCTTCACCAGCGCGGCGTCGATGCTGCCTGCGGTCTCGTCGCGCGCCGCCCGCTCGACCTGCATCTCGGCGATGATCTCGGCCTCGGCGGCGCCCAGCGCGGCCGCGTGCCCGTCGACGTCGACGCCGAGCGTGGCGCGTTGCTGCTCGAAGTCGGCGACGGTGGCGTCGAGCGGCTCGCGCAGCTCCATGAGCTCGAGCTCACGGTTCTCGATCGTGCCCTGGTGCTTGCGGAGCTGCTCGACGTCGGCCTGCATCGCCTGCAGTTCCTTCGGCGAGCTGATCTCGCCCGAGTACATGCGACTCTCGACCTCTTTGGCCTTGTCGGCCAGCGAGCGGGCTTCATCGTCGAGCTGTTGCTCCTCGCGCGCCACCTTGTCGCGCTCCGCGCGCGTGGTGACGAGGCGCGCGTCGATCACGGCGGCGGCGGCCTCGGCCTCGCGCAGGGCATCGCGCTCCGGGAGCGTGTGGTGGCGGTGGAGCAGTCGCTCGAGAGTGGAGTCGTGCTCCTGGAGGGTCAAGAGCACGTCGAGCTCG
>DASXXX010000167.1:0-8779 GCA_036502765.1 Acidimicrobiia bacterium
GGCGTGATCCTGCTCGCGTCCACCAACCGTCCCGACATCCTCGACCCTGCGCTGCTGCGTCCCGGTCGCTTCGACCGTCAGATCGTCGTCGACCGTCCCGACCTCGAGGGCCGCAAGGCGATCCTCGCGGTGCACGGCAAGCAGAAGCCGCTCGCGCCCGGCGTCGACCTCGACGTCATCGCCCGCCGCACGCCCGGCTTCACCGGTGCCGATCTCGCCAACCTGATGAACGAGGCCGCGCTGTTGTCGGCGCGCTTCCGCCTCGAGTCGATCGGACTGCCGCAGCTCGAAGAGGCGATCGATCGGGTGATGGCCGGCCCCGAGCGGCGCAGCCGCCTCATCTCCGAGCGCGAGAAGCGCGTCATCGCCTATCACGAAGGTGGCCACGCACTCGTCGCGCACGCGCTGCCCAACACCGACCCGGTGCACAAGATCTCGATCATCCCGCGCGGCCGCGCCCTGGGGTACACGCTCACGCTGCCCACCGAGGACAAGTTCCTCGTCACCCGCAGCGAGTTGGTCGACGAGCTGGCGATGCTGCTCGGCGGTCGTACCGCCGAAGAGCTGATCTTCACCGAACCCACCACCGGCGCGCAGAACGACATCGACCGCGCCACCACCATCGCGCGGCAGATGGTCACCGAGTTCGGGATGAGCGACGCGCTCGGCCCCATGCGCTTCGGCCACCCTCAAGGCGAAGTGTTCCTCGGGCGCGACTTCACCAGCACGCCCGACTACTCCGAAGAGGTCGCGGCCTCGATCGACGCCGAGGTGCGCTTTCTGATCGACAGCGCGCACGCGGCCGCGGAGCAGGTGCTCGCCGACAACCGCGAGATCCTCGACCAACTCGCGCAGGAGTTGATCCGGCACGAGACACTCGAAGCCGAGCGGGTGCAGGAGCTGTTCGCCGACGTGCAGATGTGGGACGCCACCGCCGATGGCGGCGAACGCACCACCCGGCGCCCACCGGGCTCGCAACCGGCGGCCAGTCGCAACAACGCGGCCGCCGCCACCCAGTCCGACACCACCCGTCGCTCCGGAGGGTCCGCGTGACCGATCCCAGTCCACTGCAGTCGGTGCCCGCGGTCGACGCGTCACCGATCGACACCGAACGCGTCGAGCGCGCGGTGCGCGAGATCCTCGAGGCGATCGGCGAAGACCCCGAACGCGACGGGCTCGTCCGCACCCCGGCGCGCATCGCGCACATGTACGAAGAGATCTTCGCCGGGCTCTCCGAAGACCCCTCGCACCACCTCACCGTCACGTTCGAGGCCAACCACGACGAGATGGTCATGGTGCGCGACATCGCGGTCACGAGCGTCTGTGAGCACCATCTGGTCCCCTTCGCGGGGCGGGCGCACGTCGCCTACATCCCCGGTGCCGACGGCCGCATCACCGGGCTCTCGAAGATCGCCCGCCTGGTCGACGGCTTCGCCAAGCGCCCGCAGGTCCAGGAGCGCCTCACCACGCAGATCGCCGACGCGTTGGTCGATGTGCTCGATCCGGCCGGGGTGCTGGTGATGATCGAGGCCGAGCACTTCTGCATGTCGATGCGGGGCGTGAAGAAGCCGGGATCACTCACGATCACGTCGGCGGTGCGCGGGCTGTTCAAGACCAATGCCTCCACGCGCTCGGAGGCGATGAGCCTGATCACCTACCCCGGAAACCGCCTGTAAGCGACAAACCTCCCGTACGGGACGGTTACGCCTGCGACCCGGCCCCGATATCCTGCCCGAATGTTCGCCTGGTCGGAGCTCTGTGGGGAACGCCCCGCCGTGATGGGCATCGTGAACGTCACGCCCGACTCGTTCTCCGACGGCGGGCGCTTCCTCGAAGCCGACGCCGCCGTCGCCCACGGACTGGACCTGGTGGCGGCAGGCGCGGATCTCCTCGACGTCGGCGGTGAGTCCACGCGCCCGGGGGCCGACCCCGTCGACGAGCAGGAGGAGTTGCGCCGGGTGCTGCCCGTGGTCGCTCGTCTCGCCGCCGAAGGTGGTGTCCCGGTGAGCATCGACACCAGCAAGGCCGGCGTGGCCGCGGCTGCGCTCGAGGCCGGCGCCACCGTCGTGAACGACGTCGCGGCCGCTGCCGACCCCGAGATGTTCGGCGTGGTCGCCGCCGCGGGCGCCGGTCTGGTCCTGATGCACATGCAAGGCGAGCCGCGCACGATGCAGGCCGACCCGCACTACGACGACGTCGTGGTCGCGGTCGGTGACTTCCTGCTCGACCGCCTCGCCGCCGCGCGCGCCGCCGGCATCCACACCGCGTCGCTCTGCGCCGACCCCGGCCTCGGCTTCGGCAAGACCGCTGCGCACAACGTCGAGTTGCTGGCGCGACTCGGCGAACTGGTCGCGCGCCTCGACGTCCCGGTCCTCGTTGGACCGTCGCGCAAGTCGTTCATCGCGCGCGTGCTCGGCGATGATCTCGTCGCCCGCGACGACGGCACGCTCGCCACCGCAGTGTGGGCCGTCGACCAGGGGGCGCGCATCGTTCGCGTGCACGACGCCGGCGCCGCGTCCGACGCGCTCGACCTGCTCGCGGTGATGGATTCGATCGACGCGGAGGCCGTGGCGTGAAGGGACGGTGGGCCCAGGGGCTCGAACCGCGTGCGTTCTGCTGGATCATCAAGGAGCGCCTGGCGGCGTCGGAGCGCCCCGGCGGCTTCGCGCGCAACCACCGCAAGGTGCGCCGTCAGGAAGAGCTGATCTGGCTCATCGGCCACGGGTTCACGCACATCCTCTCGATGCTCGACTCGCCGCACAACCTCCACGCCTACGACGAAGCGGGCATCCCCCACGCGCACGTGCCCATCGGTCGCCACGACGAGTGGCCCGACACCCTGCCGCGCCTCTACGCCACGCTCGGGTCGTGGTTGGCCAACCCGCAGGAGCACGTGCTCATCCACCACGAGGAGTTCGGCGATCGCCTGCTCGGAGTCCTCGCGGGATACCTGCTCTACGCGGGACTCGTCACCGAGGGTCCGCACGCCACTGTCGTCATCGAGAAGATCACCGGCCGCCAGCTCGGCTCGGTGGCGCGCGAGATCGTCGCCGTCACCGTGAACGAGGGCATCGTCTCCCGGAGCTGACCATGGGAACCATCGTCATCAAGGGACTGCGCGAGCTCGGCATCCACGGTGTGCTGCCCGAAGAGCAGACCCGACCCCAGCCGTTCGAGGTCGACGTCGAGCTCACCGTCGACTTGTCGTCGGCGGGTGAGAGCGACGCGCTCGACGACACCGTCGACTACTCCGCAGTCGCGGAAGCGGTGAGTCGAGTGGTCACGTCGGAGCGCTACTACCTGCTCGAGCGGCTGGCCACGCGCATCGCCGAGGTCTGCCGCGTCGACGAACGGGTCACTGGTGTCGCAGTCACGGTGCGCAAGCTGCACCCGCCGGTGCGCGCGATGGTCGAGTTCGTCGCGGTGCGCATCGAGCAGTGACGCGCGCGTACCTCGGGATCGGTTCGAACCTCGGCGAGCGGCTGGCCTATCTGCAGCTCGCGGTCGACGAGCTTGCGGCGGCCGACGGTGTGACCGTGGTGGGCGTGTCGTCGGTGTACGAGACCGCACCGGTTGGTGGTCCCGACCAGCCTGACTACCTCAACGCGGTGGTCGCGGTCGACACCACGCTCACCGCGCGCGAGCTGCTCGGCGTCGCGCAGGCGGTCGAGACCGAAGCCGAGCGCGTGCGCACCGTGCGCTGGGGTCCGCGCACGCTCGACGTCGACGTGCTGCTCGTCGGTGACGAGCGGATCGACGACCCCGACCTCGTGGTCCCGCACCCGCGGATGGCGGAACGGGCCTTCGTCGTCGTGCCCCTCGCCGACCTCGATGCCGCCTGGCGGTCGCGCATCCCGGCCGACAGCGACGCAGTGCGCCCGACGGGTCTAACATTGTCGACGCCCGAGTAGACCGGCACCCGTTCCCGGGGCTGGAACGAAGCGGCGAGACAACTGGCGAGGACGTCCTGGTGCAACACAGCCGATCGCAGCTCCCGTCGGGAGCCGTCGCCCTGGTGGGTCCGGGGCGCGCGGGAACCACCGTGACCGTGGCCCTGGCCGCGCGCGGCTGGACGCCGGTCGCGGTTGCCGGTCGCTCGGTCGACGCGCCGTCGACCGTCGCCGTGGCAGAACGCATCGGCGCTCGTGTCGTCGACGTCGTCGACGTCGGCCGTGAAGCCGACCTCGTCGTCGTCGCCACGCCCGACGCGGCCATCGCCGCCACCGCGGTCGCCTTCGCTCCCGGGCTGCGGCCGGGCGCGCTCGTGGTGCACCTGTCCGGCGCCTGCCCGCTCGACGAGCTCGACAAGCTGCAGCGCGAGCGGCCCGACGTCGACATCGGCGCGCTGCACCCGCTCCAGTCGCTGCCGTCGGTCGAGCTCGGCCTCGAGCGGCTGCCCGGCTCGTGGTGCGCGGTCGACGGACCTCCCGCGGTCGAGCGGCTCGCGGTCTCGCTCGGCATGCGCCCGTTCCGCGTCGCCGCCGGTGATCGCGCGCAGTACCACGCGGCGGCGACCATCGCATCGAACCATCTCGTCGCGCTGCTCGGGCAAGCGGTGCGCGTCGCCGAGGCGGCGGGGGTGCCGCCCGAGGCGCTGCTCCCGCTGGTGCGCGCCAGCGTCGACAACGTCGAAGCACTCGGTGCGGGTGACGCGCTCACCGGTCCGGTCGCGCGCGGCGACGTCGACACTGTCGTACGTCACCTGCACGCGCTGCCCGTCGACGAGCAGGCCGCGTACCGTGCGCTCGCGCACGAGGCGCTCCGGCTCACCGGTCGCGACGACCCTGCGCTGCGCGCGGTCCTCGATGGAGATGGCCTCGACGAAGGTGACTCGCGGTGATCACGCTCACCACGATCGCCGACGTGCGCGCCGCGTGTGACGCCGCGCGTGCCGGCGGCGGCCGCGTCGGGTTCGTCCCCACCATGGGGTTCTTCCACGAGGGGCACCGCTCGCTGATGCGCGCCGCGCGCGCCGACAACGATCTCGTCGTCGTCAGCCTGTTCGTGAACCCGACGCAGTTCGGGCCCAACGAGGATCTTGCCGCCTACCCGCGCGACCTCGATGGCGACACCGCCGCGGCCGAGGCCGAGGGCGTCGACGTGCTCTTCCTGCCGACGGTCGACGAGATGTACCCGGCCGGTGCGCGCACCACGGTGCACGTCGACGGACTCACCGAACGGCTCTGCGGCGCGAGCCGGCCCGGTCACTTCGACGGCGTCACCACAGTCGTCGCCAAGCTGTTCTCGATCATCGGACCGTCGCGCGCCTACTTCGGGCGCAAGGACGCCCAGCAGCTCGCGGTGATCCGGCGCATGGCCACCGACCTCGATCTCCCGGTCGAGGTGGTCGGTTGCCCGCTCGTGCGCGAGACCGACGGGCTCGCCCTGTCGAGCCGCAACGTGTACCTCGACGCCGACGCCCGCCAAGGTGCCACCATCCTCTCGGGCTCGCTCTACCTCGTGTCGGAGGCGGTCGTGCGCGGCCAGCGCGACGCCGCCGCCGTCCGTCAGTTGATCGTCGACACGGTCGGCCAGGCGCCCGGCGTGCGGCTCGACTACGTGGAAGTCGTCGACGCCGCGACGCTCGAACCGGTCGCGGACCTCACCACCGACACGCTGGTTGCACTGGCCGCGTTCGTGGGCAAGGCTCGATTGATCGACAACGTCACGATCAGTTTCCCGGCCGGCGTCCCGACCCCCGACCTCGGCGTGCTCACCGCATCGTCCGGAATGCAGGAGGCAGACCACTGATGCATCGGATCATGATGAAGTCGAAGATCCACCGCGCCACCATCACCGGCGCCGACCTCAACTACATCGGGTCGATCACCCTCGACACGCGCCTCATGGAGCTCGCCGACATCCGCGAGCACGAGCAGGTCCACGTGCTCGACATCGACAACGGCGCCCGGTTCGAGACCTACGTCATCCCCGGCGGACCCGGCGACGTGATCCTCAACGGCGCGGCCGCACGTCTCGTGCACCCAGGCGACAAGGTGATCGTCATCACCTACGCGCAATACGACGAGGAGGAGCTCGCGAAGCACGAGCCACGCGTCGTCCATGTCGACGAGCACAACCAGCCCACGATGCAGTCGGTCCGCGAGGTCGCGCCGTAACTCGGCGTCGACCCCCCGAGTCATACTCCTCCATGGCCGAACCCGTCTCGGATCTCCTCGTGCCGGATCTCCTCGTGATGGGCAGCGGCGTGGCCGGCCTGTCGGCCGCGGTGCGCGCCCGCCGCGAGGGCATGTCGGTGATGGTCGTCACCAAGGGCGAGCTCGGCTGGTCGGCCACCCGCTACGCGCAGGGCGGTGTCGCCGCCGCGCTCGATCCCTCCGACGACTCGCCGGAACTGCACGGATCCGACACCCTGGCCGCCGGCGGCGGGCTCTGCGACACCGACGCGGTGCGTGTGCTCGCCAGCGAAGGCCCCACCCGAGTCCGTGAGCTGATCGCGCTGGGCGCACACTTCGACGAGGTCGACGACGGCCGCGACTTCGCCCGCACCCGTGAGGGCGGCCACTCGGTGGCCCGGGTCGTGCACGCGGGTGGCGACGCCACCGGCGCGGAGGTCGAGCGCGCGCTCGTCGCCGCGGTGCAGGCGTCGGGCGCCACGATCCGCGAGCGCTGGCTGGCGTCCGACCTTCTCGTCGAGCAGGGACGCGTGGTCGGCGTCACCGCCATCGGTCCCGACGGTCCTGCGGAGCTGCGCGCACGCAACGTGCTCGTCGCCACCGGCGGCGCCGGCCAGTGCTTCGCCGTCACCACCAACCCCACGCTCTCCACCGGCGACGGCATCGCCATGGGCATGCGCGCCGGCGCCGCGGTGGCCGACCTCGAGTTCATGCAGTTCCATCCCACCGCGCTGCACCACCCGTCGATGCCCCGCCCGCTCCTCTCCGAGGCGTTGCGGGGCGAGGGTGCGATCCTGCGCGACGAGCAGGGCGTCGCGTTCATGCGCGACGTCCACCCGCTCGCCGACCTCGCGCCGCGCGACGTCGTGGCCCGCGCGATCAGCCAGCGCTGCATCGACCGAGACCTCGACCACCTCTGGCTCGACGCCACCGCCATCGACCGCTTCCCCGAGCGGTTCCCCACGATCTGGTCGGCGTGTCGCATTGCCGGACTCGACCCCACGCGCGACTGGCTGCCGGTCGCGCCCGCCGCGCACTATCTCTCCGGCGGGGTGTGCACCGATCTCGACGGGGCGACGACGAGGCCCGGCCTCTGGGCGTGCGGTGAGGCGGCCTGCACGGGGGTGCACGGCGCCAACCGCCTGGCTTCGAACTCCCTCCTGGAAGGGCTGGTGTTCGCGGCCCGGGCCGTGGAAGCCATCGCCGACGGACGCGACGGACCCGCGCGCACCGGCGTGCTGCGCGACGTCGATCCGTTCGACCCGGTCACGCCGGTGACGGTGCGCACCGAGCCCGGACCCGCCATCCGCGAGGAGTTGCAACGCGTGATGACGCGCGACGCCGGCGTCGTCCGCAGCGCCGAGAGCCTCGCGCGCGCGGCCGATGCGCTGGCGACGCTGACCCCCGTCGACATCGAGAGCGCCAACCTCCTCACCGTCAGCACCGCACTGGTGCGCGCCGCGACCGCACGGCGCGAGTCGCGCGGCACCCACACGAGGTCCGACTTCCCCGACGCATCGAGCGCGTTCCTCGGCCGGTTCGTGTACACCGGTGGTCCCGAGCCCGAGCCCGAGTTCGTCCCGCTGCCCGCCAACGAGCGGGAGCCTTCTCGGTGAGCGGGCGTCGATGAGCGGGCGTCGATGACCGACTTCGACCCGCCGATCCACGTGGTGCGCGCGATCGTCGCGAGCGCCTTGGCCGAGGACATCGGACCTCTCGGCGACCTCACCGCCGCGCTCGTCCCAGCCGACGCGCGCGCATCGGTCGACGTGATGGCGCGGGCCGACGGCGTGCTCGCGGGCACCGCGTGCGCCAACGAGGTGTTCGCGCAGGTCGATCACGCGGTGCACGTGCAGTGGCTCCTCGACGACGGCGATGCCGTGGCCCGCGAGACGAAGGTCGGCGAGGTGTCCGGTCCCTTGCGCTCGGTGCTCACCGGTGAGCGCAGCGCGCTCAACTTCCTCTGTCACCTCTCGGGGGTCGCCTCGCTCACGCGCCAGTTCGTCGAAGCGGCCGGCCCCGTGGCGAGGATCTGGGACACCCGCAAGACGCTGCCGGGTCTGCGCGCGGTGGAGAAGGCGGCGGTGCGTGCCGGTGGCGGCGTGAACCACCGCGGCTCGCTCTCGGAGTTCGTGTTGGTGAAGGACAACCACCTCTCCGGTCTGGGCATCGCCGAGGCGGTCCGCCGCGCGCACGCACGGTGGCCCGGACGCACCGTCGAGGTCGAGTGCGACCGCGCTGAGCAGGTGCAGGAGGCGATCACCGCCGGCGCCACGATGGTGCTGCTCGACAACATGACCCCCGACGCCGTGCGCGCGTGCGTGTCGCTGGCGCGGAGCACCGCACCCGCGGGGTTCCTGGTGGAGGTCTCGGGCGGCGTCACCCTCGACACTGTGCGGTCCTATGCCGACGCCGGCGCCGACCTCATCTCCACCAGCGTCATCACGCAGTCGGCGCCTGCGCTCGACCTCGCGTTCGATCTGCGCCCCGACGTAGCGTCCCATTCCGGGCCAGAGGAGGGCTGACATGCTGCTGGCCATCGACTGCGGCAACACCCAGACCGTGATCGGTCTGTTCAACGACCACGAGCTCGTCGACCACTGGCGCATCGCCACCGCGGCCGACCGCACGTCCGACGAGCT
>DASXXX010000168.1:0-2592 GCA_036502765.1 Acidimicrobiia bacterium
GTCGGCGCACGAGCTCCTGCCCGCGGTGTGGGTCCGCCAGGCCGGCGTCGGGCGGCTGAGGATGCCGTCGCCGCTGGCCGCGGCACTGGAGCGCGAGACGCCCGACGGCCTGGCCGTGCCCGAAGCCCTGCTCCGGCGCACGTACGACCGCAACGTGGCGCGGGTGCAGCGGCTGCTCGACCACGGCGTCGACGTGCTCGAGCGCTTCGCCGCCGCCGACATCCGGGCCGTCCCGCTCAAGGGACTGCACTCGCTGCTCACCGGGTTGTGGCCCGACCCCGCGGCGCGCACGATGGCGGATCTCGACGTGCTCGTCCCCGCCGAGCACGCACTGCGCGCCTACGACCTGCTGCTCGACGCGGGCTACGTGGAACATCCGGAACCCATCGGCGAGCACGCCGACCACCACCTGCCGATGTTGTGCGACGGCGACGTGACCGTCGAGCTGCACGTCGAGCCGCTGGTGTCGCGCTGGCGCGCGCTGGTGCCCGCGGGCCAGATGTTGCGGCGGGCGATGTACCGGCCGACCGAGCGCGGCGTGTTGCTGCTCGCCGACGACACCGACACGTTCGTGCACCTCGTCGCGCACGCGCAGCTGCAGGAAGAGACCCACGCGCTCCTCGGGCTGCCGCTGCGCGCATTGTTCGAGACCGCGCTCGTGCAGCAGTCAGAGATCCGGTGGCGCGACGTGCGCGCCCGCTTCGAGGCCGCAGGCGTCGCGCCCGTGCTCGACGCGCACCTCCACGCGACCCGTCACTGGTTCGGGGCCGACGAGCTCCCGACACCGTCGGCGGGCAGCGCGCGCCGCGCCCGCGCCCACACGCGGTTGGTGGAGCTCGGGGTCGCGGAACCGGCGCTGGTGGAGGCGTGGACCTACCTCGTGCGGGTGCCCCGCTCGTTCACCGCCGACCGGATGCGTGCCGAGTTCGCGCCCGCCGACGCAGCGGACGACCACCCTGATGCCGCCCACCCTGATGCCGACCACCCTGATGCCGGCCCTGCCTGGCTGTGGAAGGCCCGGGCCCGGCACGTGGTGCGGCGGGTGGAGGCGAGGCTCACTCGTCACGAGCCACCTCGCGCGCAGTAGAACGAGAGACCGCATCCAAAGGGAGAGACGATGATCCTCGAGGGAAAGACCGTGGTCGTGACCGGGGTGGGTCCCGGGCTCGGTGGTGAAGTGGCGAAGCTCGTGCTCCGCGACGGTGGCAACGCGGTGCTGGCCGCCCGCACCGCCGACAAGCTCGCCGCCATCGCCGAGGAGCTCGACCCGAGTGGTGATCGGGTGGCGCAGTTGCCCACCGACATCGGCGACGCCGACCAGTGCGCGGCGCTCGCGCAGCTCGCGGTCGACCGCTTCGGCGCGGTCGACGGCGTGGTGCAGGTGGCGGCCTACGACGGCTTCCTCGCCGGGCTCGACGGCACCGGCGACGACGACTGGCGCGCGATCTTCGAGACCAACGTGGTCGGCTCCATGCATGTGGTGAAGGCGATGTCCGATGCGATGGCCGACCGCGGCGGGTCGATCGTGCTCATCGGTTCGCAGAGCTCGGTGCTGCCGCCGGTGATGGAGCAGCTCGCGTACGCGTCGTCGAAGGGCGCGCTGCGCGCGGCGATGTTCCACCTGGCCAAGGCGTTGGGACCGCGCAAGATCCGGGTGAACACCGTGGTGCCCACCTGGATGTGGGGCCCGCCGGTGCAGATGTACGTGCAGTGGCAGGTGGCCGACCGCGGCATCACCGAGGCGGAGGCCATCGGCGAGATCACCGCCAACATGCCCCTCGGCGAGATCCCGGCCGACGAGGACGTCGCCGAGTCGGCGATCTTCCTCTGCTCCGATCGGGCCCGCACCATCACCGGCCAGACCCTGTACGTGAACTCGGGCGAGTTCATGACGTGAAGCCCTTCGAACACCTGCTCTCGCCCGGGCGCATCGGCGCGCTCGAGCTGCGCAACCGGATCCTGATGGCGCCGATGGGCGAGGACCTGGGCGACCTCGACGGCATGGTGTCCGATGCGCAGGTCGCGTACCTCGAGGCGCGGGCGCGTGGCGGCCTCGCGATGGTGATGCTGGGGTCGGTGGCCGTGTCGTTCCCCGTCGGCTGTTCGAACGCGCGCCAGACCGCGATCTCCGACGACCGTCACGTGCCGGGGTGGCAAGAGGCAGCGCGCCGCGTGCACGCGCAGGGCGCCGCGCTGGCGGTGCAGCTCACGCAGGCGGGCGGCAACAGCCTGCAGGACACGCTCGCGGGCCGGCCCATGTGGGTCGCGTCGGAACCGGGGCCGCCGGCGATGGACGACCTGTACGGCATGGTCACCGCCGCCGAGGGCGCCAAGATGATCGAACCCTTCGTGGGGCCCGACTCGAAGCACTTCTACAAGGTGCTCGACCACGACGACATCGCGTCGGTGATCGACGACTTCGCGTCGGCGGTCGTGCGGGCCCGCGAAGCCGGGGTCGACGGCTGCGAGCTGCACGCCGGGCACGGCTACCTCATCGACAGCTTCCTCTCACCGATCAAGAACCACCGCACCGACGAGTACGGCGGCCCGCTCGAGCATCGAGCGCGGTTCCTCGTGCAGATCCTCGAGGAG
>DASXXX010000169.1:0-10446 GCA_036502765.1 Acidimicrobiia bacterium
CGTTCGAGGATGCCGTGCTCCACGAGCGCGTCGAGGCGGGCGCTCAGCACGTTGCGGGCGATGCCGAGGCGACGCCGCCAGTCGTCGAAGCGGGTGATGCCGAGGACGGCGTCGCGCACGATCAGCAGCGTCCACCACTCGCCCACGACCTCCAGCGTCTGCGCGATGGAGCAGTGCATGTCGACGAACGAGGTGCGCTTCACCCACCCGAGGGTATCAGTTGCATGAAGCTACTGACTCCGCGTAGGGTTCGTCGCATGACGCAACTCGACGCCGCCGCCGGGCTCGAACAGGTGCGCGCGGTGCAGTCGGGCGCACTCCCCCGGCCGGGGATCGCGGGGCTGATCGGGTTCACGTTGTCGCGCGTCGATCCCGGCGACGTCGAGGCCACGCTCGAGACGCGCGCCGACATGACCAACCCGATGGGCGGCGTGCACGGCGGAATCGCGGCGACGCTGCTCGACACCGTGATGGGCTGCGCGGTGCACACCGTGCTCGAGCCGGGTGAGAGCTACACCACCACCGACCTGCACGTGTACTACGTGCGGGGCGTCAACCCGGGGACGACCATCACCGCCACCGGCACCGTCGTGCACCGCGGGCGACGGCTCGCCACCGCCGAAGGGCGGGTGCTCGACGAGCGCGGCCGCCTCGTCGCGCACGGCACCACCAGCTGCATGCTCTTCCCCGCGCCTCGCTGACCGCGCAGCGTTTCGGCGGGAGTCAGTAGGACTTGGGGAGGCCGAGCGACTGCTGGGCCACGAAGTTGAGGATCATCTCGTGGCTCACCGGCGCGATGCGCAGCAGCCGTACGAGGCCCCACAGGTCGGCCAGCCCGTACTCGGTGGCCATGCCGTTGCCGCCGTGCGTCTGGATGGCGGCGTCGAGGCAGTGCGCGCCCGCTTCCGCGGCCGCGAACTTGGCCATGTTGGCGGCTTCGCCCGCGGCGACCCGATCGTGGCCGGCGTCGTCGGCGTGGTCGTGCATCCACGCCGCCTTCTGCATCATCAGACGCGCCAGCTCGAGCTCGACCTTGGCGCGGGCCAACGGATGGGCGACGCCCTGGTGCGCGCCGATGGGGACGCCCCACACCTCGCGCTCGCGCGCGTACACCGACGCGCGGTCGAGCGCGTACTGCCCGATGCCGGTGCAGATCGACGCGCTGAGGATGCGTTCGGGATTGAGTCCGTAGAACAGCTGCCGCAGGCCGTCGCCCTCGGCGCCGACGAGGCGGTCGGCCGGCACCGCGACGTCGTCGAAGAACAGCTGGAACTGCTTCTCCGGGATCGTCACCTCCACCGGGATCGGCGTGCGCTCGAGCCCTGACGCGTCGGTGTCGACGACGAGGAGCGACAGCTGGGCGCGACCACTGGCGTCGTCCATCCCGGTGCGGGCGACGACGAGCATGCGCGGCGCCTCGTCGACCCCCGAGATGTAGGTCTTGGTGCCGCGCACTCGGTAGACGTCGCCGTCACGCGTCGCGGTGGTCGAGAGGTCGTGGCTGTTCGATCCTGCGTCGGGTTCGGTGATGGCGAAGACCATCTTCTCGCCGGCGCAGAGGCCGGGCAGCCAGTCGTCGCGTTGCGCGTCGGTGCCGAAGTGCGCCAGCAACTCGGCGGAGATCCCGGCCGACACGAGCAGCAGGAGCAACGGGCATCCCTGCGCGGCCGCGGCCTCGCTCACGACGACGAGCTCGCTCATCCCGCCGCCGCCACCTCCGTACTGCTCGGGGAGGTGCACGGAGAGGAAACCCGGCGCGGCCAGTGCCTGCCACAGTTCGTCGGCGCGTCCGCCGGCGCGCGCTCGTTCCCGGAACCACTCGTGCCCGAAGCTCGCGGCGACGTCACCGGCCGCCGCCCGCAGCATCGCGTGCTCGTCGGACTCGGTGAAGTCCACGTCAGACGCCGCCGATGGAACTGCTGTCCACCGTGAGGAGCTCGAGGAGGTTGCCGTCGGGATCGCGGAAGTACACCGAGGCGCCGGGCTCACCGTTCGCCGCCGGGCGGGGCACCGGGCCGTCGACCACCTCGACGTCGGCCTGCTCGAGGAGGGTGAGGATCTCCGCGACCGGGCCGTCGAAGCGGAAGCACAGGTCGGCGGAGCCGGGCGTCGGTGCATCGGCGTGGGGTGCGGCCGGGGCGGCGGCCGGGTGCACGCTCAGGCGGGACGCACCCACCTGCAGCAGCGCGATCGGGAGCTTCCCCTCCCGCCAGAGGTCGAGGTGCAGCGGCTCCGCGCCCAGGACGCGCTGATACCAGGCGATGGTCACGTCGACGTCGGCGACGGTGATGGCGGCGTGGTCGAACCCCGAGACGGGCACGCCCGCATCGTGGCACACAACTGCTTGACGCCACCTCGTTTTAAGACGTAGCATTAGAACCCGCACGCACTCGGACCCACGCCTTCACCAGGAGCGCTCCCAGCATGGAATTCGGCATCTTCCTCAACGGCTACATCCCCGGCCCGGCCGCGCACCAGACGGAGATGGAGCACACGATGCTCATGCGCGAGGCGGAGTACGTGATCTTCGCCGACAAGCACAACTGGAAGTACGCCTGGCTGGGCGAGCACCACTCGCTCACCGAGTACTCGCACATGTCGGCGCCCGAGGTCGTGATGGGCTGGATCGCGTCGCAGACCGACTACATCCACCTGTCGTCGGGCATCAACTCGCTCTCCCCCCGCAAGGAACACCCGGTGCGCTACGCCGAGCGCGCCGCCATGCTCGACCACTTCACCAACAACCGCTACGAGTGGGGCACCGGCCGCGGCGCCGGCAGCCACGAGCTCGCCAGCTTCAACATCCTCGACCCCAGCACGACCAAGTCCGAGTGGGAAGAGGTCATCAGGGAAGTCCCGCGGATGTGGGAGCAGGAGGACTACTCGTACGAAGGCGAGCACTTCACCGTGCCCACGCCGCACAACATCCTTCCCAAGCCGTACGGCAAGGGTCACCCGGCGATCTGGGTGGCGTGCGGCAACCCGCCCACCTTCGCGCGCGCGGGTGAGCTCGGCATCGGCGCGATCGCGTTCAACTTCGAGCCGATCTTCAACCTGAAGGGCCGCATCGACGCCTACAAGGAGGGTGCGGCGAACTGCACCGAACCCGTCGGCCAGTTCAAGAACGACAACATGATGATCACCAACTCGGTGATCTGCTGCGAGACGCGCGAGGAAGCCCGGAAGATCGCGCTGCGCAACGGCCGCGGCTACCTCGTCACGATGGTCAACATGTACCACGACTCGATGCCGAAGTCGCAGGACGCGATCACGTGGCCGAGCGCGCCGCTCTCGCTGAAGGACTTGTCGGGTGGCGACGACGACGCCTTGCTCGACGCGATCATCGACGGCGGCAACATGCTGTGCGGCACGCCCGATGAGGTGGCGGAGCAGATCTCCCGGTGGGGCGAGGTCGGCATGGACCAGCTCGTGTTCGGCATGCCGGTCGAGGGGATGCACCAGGAAGAGGTGCTCCAGTGCCTCGAGCTGTTCGGCGACAAGGTCATCCCGCAGTTCGACCCCGACCGCACGCACTCCACCGACCGCTACCGCGCCACCGCGCAGCCCAAGTACGCGAAGTTCAACCACCCGCTGCCCGACGGGGTGGAGTGGCCCACGGTCATCCCCGAGAGCGCGCTCGTCCAGCTCTAGGCGGACGATGCTCAGGTTTCGTCCATGCCGCGCGATTCGACCGCCACCAAGGAACGGCTGCTCCGTGAAGCGGAGCGGCTGTTCGCGCGGCGCGGCCTCTACCAGGTGACGGTGCGCGAGATCACAGAAGCGGCGGAGCAACGCAACGTCTCCGCGCTCAACTACCACTTCGGCTCACGCGAGGGTCTGCTCGACGCCATCCTCAGCCGCCACGGCGATCCCATCGACGTGGCGCGCGGTGAGTTGCTCGACCGCGTCGGCCGCGAGGCGTCGACACGCGACCTGGTCGACGCGCTCGTCGTCCCCTACGCGGCCAACCTGGCGCGCGCCGAGGACCGCGACTACCTGCGGATCGTCGCCCAGCTGTCGGCGCAGTTCAGCACCTGGCGCGAACCGGCGCCCGGCACTGGCCCATACCTGCGCGGGATCCTCGAACTGCTCGAAGCCCGCCCACCGGAGCTCCCGGCGGCGGTGCGGCGCGAACGGGTCATCGAGATGATCATGTTGATGACGGTGGCGATGGCGGAACGAGCGCGCGTGATCGAGTCGCACACGCGCGAGCCGGAGCTCGACGAGCCCACGTTCGTCGAGAACCTCACCGACGTCCTCGTCGGCGTGCTGGAAGCCCCGGTCCGCGTTCCCCGCTGAACCGATCAAGGCTCTCCGTCGTAGGATTCGGGCCATGACTGCACCTGCGGGGTCCGACCGCGTGATGTTCGACGCACGGGCAGGCGAACCCCCGCACTCACGCGACGATGGTGAGTCCGAGCAGCCCGGTCGGGCGATGGCGGTCAAGCCGTACCACCTGGTGCCCACCGCCAGCACGCGCTCGCTGTGCGGCGACGACATCACCGGTTGGCGGGTGGTCGACGTGCCCTGGGGTGGCTTCTACGACTGCAAGCGGTGCCGGGCGGCACTCGCTGCCGCGAACGCCTAGCTCGCCGAGCACCGCAGCGACTTGATGCTGTTGATCTGCCGCATCGCGGCGCGTTCGGGCTCACCGACGACGGCGAGGTGGGGGAAGCGGGCGTAGAGCTCCTCGAGCGCGACGCGGATCTCCAATCGCGCCAGGTGCGCGCCCAGGCAGAAGTGCGGCCCGCCGGCGCCGTAGCCGAGATGGTCGTTCGGGGTCCGGGTCACGTCGAAGCGCTCCGGACCGTCGAAGACGGCTTCGTCGTGGTTGTCCGAGCGGTACCAGAGCACGACCCGGTCGCCCGCGACGAGCGTTTGCCCGGCGAGCTCGGTGTCGTGGGCGACGTTGCGCCGCATGTGCATCACCGGACTCGCGTACCGCACGATCTCCTCGACCGCCGTCGGGAACACCGCCGCGGGATCCGCCAGCAACGTCGCCCGCTGGTCAGGATGACGATCGAGCAGCCAGACCCCGTGGGCGATGCCGTTGCGCGAGGTCTCGCTCCCGGCCGCGGCAAGCGTGGAGAAGAAGCGGGCGTAGTCGCCGGGGCGGAGCCCGTGCCGGTTGCCGTCGTCGTCCTCCACCTCGGCGTGCACGAGGACGGTGGTGAGATCGTCACGCGGGTCGTCGACGCGCGCGGCTCCGAGCTCGTGGGCGTAGGTCCCGAGCTCCTCCATCACGCGGCCGTGGTCGGCGACCGGCAGGTCGCTCCCGGCGTCGCTCACCCCGAACACGCGCACGAGGCAGTCGAGCAGCCACGGTTCGTCCGCCTCAGGCACGCCGAGGAGCGCGCAGATCACTTGCAACGGAAGCTCTGCCGCGAACGCGCTCACGAGATCCCACTGGTCGTCGGGCGGCACCGCGTCGAGCAGTCGGCTCGCTCGCGTGCGCACGTCGTCGCGCATGCGCTCGACCATGCGGGGCGTGAAGCCCTTGTTCACGATCAATCGCAGCTGGGTGTGCTCGGGTGGATCGAGGTGCAGGATGCTGTTCCCCGACCGCGCGTAGTCCTCGATGGTCATGTTCGGCGCGTTGTGGAACGTGTGGAAGTCGCGCGAGACGGCGCGGACGTCGTCGTAGCGAGTGACCGACCAGAAGTCGGGGCCAGCCGGCTCGCCGAGGTCCTGCGTGCGGTGGATCGGCGATTCGGCGCGCAGGCGAGCGAAAGCGGCGTCGACGTCGTCGCGCGAGAAGAAGCGCGGATCGCCCAGCTGGATCTCGTCGAGCGTGGGTGCGTGGTCCAGGAGCGGGTTCGACACGAAGCCAGTCTGACCCAACCCGAGACTGCACGACGTGGTGCAGTTGGGCGCACCACCAATAGTGTTCGCTCGCACTGGCCACCGAACACGGGGAGTTCCGATGGCAACGGACGATCGTGTCGTCGTCGAGTTCGACCAACATTCACCGGAGTACCGGGAGACCTACCCGGCCCAGGCCCATGAACTGCGTGAGCAGTGCCCGGTCGCGTGGAGCAGCAACCACGACGGCTTCTGGGTGGTCACCGGTCACGAGGTGTTGAGCGCGATCTCGAAGCGCACCGACCTCCTGTCGAACGACCACGACCCCGCGGGTGAGCGCAACGGGTACCAGGGCATCTCGATCCCCGAGCGTGGGACGTCGCGCGGCGGCTTCATCGAGATGGACCCGCCCGAGCAGTCGGAGTACCGCCGCATCCTCAACCCGTTCCTGTCGCCCGCCGCGGTGAAGGTGTGGGATCCGTTCATCGAGGACTTCACCCGCGCGTGCATCGACGACGTCATCGAGAGCGGTCGGCTCGACTTCGTCGACGACTTCGCCAACATCGTCCCCGCGGTGCTCACCATGGCGATGCTCGGGCTGCCGCTCGCCGACTGGGAGATCTACTGCGAGCCCGCGCACATGCAGGTGTACACAGCGCCCGACAGCCCCAACTGGGATCGCATGGTCGACGCCACCATGCGCATGGTCGGCCGGCTGGCGGAGTACGTGCAGATCCGCAAGACGGAGCCGCGTCCCGGCATGATCAGCGCGTTGCTCAACGCCAAGGTGACGGACGAGTTCCTCCCCGACGACGGCATCATCGGCACGGTCACGTTGCTCATCGGCGGCGGGTTCGACACCACCACGTCGCTGCTCGCGGGCGCGCTCGACTGGCTCGACGCCCGCCCCGACGAACGGCCGCGCCTGGTCGACGACTCTCGCTACCTCGACCTCGCCACCGAGGAGTTCCTGCGCCACTTCACCCCCGCGCAGGGTGGCGGTCGCACGATCACGCAGGACTGCGAGGTCGCCGGGTTCGAGTTCTCCGCGGGCGACCGCATGTTCCTCTCGTACGCGATGTGCAACCACGATCCGGCGTCGTTCCCGGAACCGGACGACATCGTGCTCGACCGATTCCCGAACCCGCACGCCGCGTTCGGCCTCGGGGTGCACCGCTGCATCGGGTCGAACCTCGCCCGGCTCGACTTCAAGTACATGCTCCGGGAGGCGCTCCGACGCATGCCCGACTACCGCATCGACCACGCGGGCAAGGAGCAGTACGAGTCGATCGGCACGATCAACGGCTTCAAGCACCTTCCCGCGACGTTCACGCCGGGGCGGCGCGAGGGACCGCCGCTCGCCGAGGTCATGGCCGATTGGCAGGCGCGGCTCGACGCGGAGCCGGCGCCCGAGAACCTGCGCGCCACGGAGGGTGTGTGATGGCGCGGGCGATCGTGAACGCCGATCTCTGCCAGGGCCACACGCTCTGCAACATGGCCGCACCCGACATCTTCCACCTGCGCGACGAAGACGGTCACGCGTTCGTGGCCATCGACGGCGAGCTGACCCCCGAGCAGCTCGGGCAGGCCCGCATGGCCGAGCTCGGCTGCCCCGAACGCGCCATCACCGTCGAGGAGTAGGCCCCCCTCTCGCACGTTCGAGGGTCAGTGGGCGGCGAGGAATTCGTCGACGGTCGTGGTGATGACGTCGAGGGTGTCGTCGTCGAAGGCATGGCTCAGCGGCAGGAGCACGCCGCGTTCCATGACCGCGTCGGCGTGCGGCAGGCCGTCGTCGGGGACGCGCACCTCCACGCCACCGAGCATCGGTTGACGGGTGACGTTGCCGGTCCAGATCGTGCGCGTGTCGATGCCGCGGCCGTCGAGGAACTCCTGCAGATCGGCCCGGACGAACCCCGCGTCGGGCTGGATCATCAACGGGTAGCCGAGCCAGGCCGTCTCGAGGTCGGGCAGCTGCCGTGGGAGGGCGAAGCGGTCGGGGTGCCGAACCAAGAACTCGGTGTACCGCGCGAAGTGGCGCCGCCGGAGCGCGAGGTTGTCGGCGAGCTTCTCCAGTTGCACGAGACCGAACGCGGCGCCGAGCTCCGACGGCTCGAAGTTCCACGCCACCTCGTCGAAGATGAACTGGTTGTCGTAGTGGACGCCGTCGAGGTCCTGCCAGAAGTCGCGCTCGCGCCGCTTCGACCCGAAGAAGTTGACTTCGGAGCGTCTCCCCCACCGGCGCAACATGACGGCGCGGTCGCGCCACTCGTCGTCGTCGACCATCACCATGCCGCCGTTGCCGGCCGCGGTGATCACGTGCGAGTTGGCGAAGCTGGTGACGCTGATGGTGGAGCGAGCGCCGGTCGGCGTGCCGCGCAGGGTGGCACCGAGCGTGTCGCACGAGTCCTCGATCACCGGCAGGTCGTGCCGCGCCGCGATCTCGACGATGCGGTCCCAGTCCGGCGC
Organism: Acidimicrobiia bacterium; assembly: GCA_036502765.1. Taxonomy (GTDB): domain Bacteria; phylum Actinomycetota; class Acidimicrobiia; order IMCC26256; family DASPTH01; genus DASUAS01. The sequence goes on from DASXXX010000169.1 coordinate 8,269, forward strand.
GTTCCCGATGAGGTTGGGGAACAGCAGCGCGCCGGTGCGCTCCGTGATCATCTCCTCGATGCGGTCGACGTCGACGCAGTAGGTGAGCGGTGCACAGTCGACGAACACCGGCACCCAGCCGCCGCGGACGATGGGCGCGACGTCGGTCGAGAACGTGAGCGCGCACGTGACGACCTCGGCGCCGGGCGCGAGCCCGAGCAGTTCGAGCGCGAGGTAGAGCGCCGACGAACCCGAGTTGCACATCACGCCGTGCACCTTGCCGAAGCGCGCCGCGACCTCGCGCTCCATGCGCACGACGCGTCGCCCCGGCCACAGTCCCTGCGGGCCCGAACGCAGCACCTCGACCACCGCGTCGATCTCGCGGTCGTCGTGGACGCTGCTGGAGTAGAAGATCCGCTCGCTCACGCGAACCAGCGCCCGCCGTTGACGTCGAGGGTCTGACCGGTGATCGACCGGGCCCGATCCGACGCGAGGAACACGATGGCGTCGGCGATGTCGTCGGGCGTCGGGAGACGACGCAGCGCGGTGTCGGCTGCGATCTGCTCCTGCACTGCCTCGACCGTCGTGCCGCGCCGCTCGGCCATCCGGGCGAACATCGGCTCCGTGTTGGGACCCGGGACGAACCCCGGCACGACGACGTTCACGCGGATCCCGTCGACGCCCACTTCGCGCGCCAGCGTCTGCGCCGCGACCGTGAGCGCCGACTTGGTGGCCGCGTACGCACCCTGGCCGGGGTTGATGGCCCGAACGGCGAGCGCCGACACCGCCACGATCGCGCCGCCACCGGCCGCGCTCAGGTGCGGCACCGCGGTGCGGAACAGCTCGAGTGGACCGAGCACGTTGACCAGCCAGCTCTGCTGCCAGTCGTCGAGGTCGGCGTGCATGATCGTGTGGTTCGGCGCGCCCTTCGCCGCGCTGCTGACGACGACGTCGAGCCGACCGAAGTGTTCGGCCGCGCGCTCGACGAGCGCGCGGCACTGGGTGACGTCCCCCGTGTCGGTGGGCACCGCGAGGGCGCGCACCCCGAGGTCTTCGAGCTCACCGACGACCTCGTCGAGAAAGTCGGCGCGACGCGCCGCGACCGCGACGTCGCAGCCTTCACGCGCGAGCGCGAGCGCGGTCGATCGCCCGATCCCGGGTCCGACGCCGGTGACGATCGCGACCCGGCGGGCGTCGACATCGGACAGGGTCATCGGCGGGCCGCCCCGAAGTCGTCGGCCATGCGGGCGAGCAGCCGCGCCAGTTCGGCGAGCTCGCTCGCCTTCCAGTCGGCCAGCGCATCGGAAGCCGCCTCCACCGACGCCGCTCGCAGACGCCGGTACGCATCGCGGCCCTTGGCCGTGATCGCCACGACGACGGCGCGCCCGTCGGAGCCGTCGGCGCGCCGGGAGGCGTAGCCCTGCACCTGGAGCCGGCGCAGCTCCCGGCTCGCCAGCGGCCCGACCATGCCCGCCCGGCGAGCGACGACCGACACCCGCTGCGGTCCGCCGCGCTCCAGCACGCCGAGGATGCCCATGCCGGGGGCCGAGACGTCGACCCCGGCGCGGTCCGCCCGGCGGCGGGCGGCCATCACGCTCGATCCGGCCCGGCCGATGCGTCCCATCGACCGCTCGATCTGCTCCAGCGCTTCGGCCCGTCGCACGCCGCGGAGCGTACCGCAGCGCTTGCGACGAGGACACCGAGATCCTTAACATTGTTCTCTAGTTGCCAGATCAAACAAGGTCAGCGAACAAGGTCCGCGAACAAGGTCAGCGACCGAGGAGACGACATGGGACGGCTCGACCAACGAGTGGCAGTGATCACCGGTGGCGGTGAAGGCATCGGCAAGGGCATCGCCCGCCGCTTCGCCGAGGAAGGCGCGCGCGTCCTCGTTGCGGAGATCGACGAAGACCGCGGTCGTCGCACCGCCGACGAGCTCGCGTCGACGACCGGCGCGGAGACGTTGTTCGTGCGCACCGACGTCGGCCGCAAGAGCGACAACGAGGCGATGATCGACGCGGCGTTGGAGCGCTGGGGCACCATCGACATCCTCGTGAACAACGCGTGGGGCGGCGGCAAGATCAGCCGGGCCGAGCTCAAGACCGATGCGCTCATCGACCACGGACTGGCCATCGGGTTCCGCGGTCCGCTGTGGGCGATGCAGGCTGCGTTCCCCACGATGAAGGCCAACGGGTACGG
>DASXXX010000170.1:0-3317 GCA_036502765.1 Acidimicrobiia bacterium
GCGAGGACCGCGTCGCCGATCGCCTCCTTGGTCTCGTCGTCGTAGGCGTTCTTCTTCTCCGGGCGGTCGAGCGTGAAGACGGTGACGTGGTCGTGACGTTCGACGCGGAGGTTGGCCACAGGGCCGAGACGGTACCAGCGTGCCGGAACCCGGTACGTTCCTCCTGATGGCCGGATTGAGCGACGCCGCGATCGCGGGTGTGTACGTGTCCGAGCAGGGGAAGCTCGCCGATCGCGAGCAGCCCGACCTGTGGTGGGAGTGCGTCGAGGGTGCGCTCGCCGACGCCGGCCTCGGTCTCCGCGATCTCGACGGCCTGATCGGCCCCGCCCCCGACGGCTACGGCGTGCGCCACGCGCTGCCGGCGTCGGCCGTCGCCGATGTGGTGGGCCATCCGCTGCGCTTCCACGCCAACACCGGAGTGGGCGCGGCGAGCCAGGCCGCGGGCGTCGGCCTCGCGGCGTTGGCGGTCGCCAACGGACTCGCCGAGGTGGTCGTGATCCCCACCGCCGCCGCGGGATCGGGTGCGGGCTACACCGCGGCCGACCGCAACGCCGCGGTCGAGCACATGGCCAAGCTCGGCAGCCCGTTCGAAGCCGTGATGGGCACGACGCGCGTCGCCGACTTCGCGATGGTCGCCCGCCGGCACATGTACGAGTACGGCACCACGTCGGAGCAACTGGCCGAGGTGGCGGTCGCGCAACGTCACTCGGCCACGCTGCACCCGCGCGCGGTGATGCGCGACCGCGGTGAGCTCACCGTCGACGAGGTGCTCGCGTCGCGGCTCATGGCCGAGCCGCTCCACCTGCTCGACTGCTGCCTCGTGAACCAGGGCGGCGGATGCGTCGTGGTGACGAGTCGGGCGCGTGCCGCCGATGCCGGTCTGCACACCCCGGTCGTGCTGCTCGGATGGGGTGAAGGTCACGGCTACCTCGACCCCAACACCGCGCCCGAGCTCACGTCATTCTCGGGTCGGCTCGCGGCCGACACCGCGTTCGGACTCGCGGGCGTCACGCGCGACGACATCCAGGTGGCGGGGGTGTCGGACCACTTCACCATCAGCGTCATCACCGAGCTCGAGGACGCGGGCTTCTGCGCCAAGGGCGAGGGCGGTCCGTTCGTCGACGACGGGGGTATCGCGCTCGATGGCCATCTCCCCACGAACACGCACGGCGGATACCTCTCGGGCACCCACGCCGCGAGCTGCGCGCTCTTCACGCTGATCGAGCTGGTCGAGCAGCTCCGGGGCGAGGCCGGGCCCCGACAGGTGGAAGGCGCCGAGCTCGCGTTCCACTGCGGCGTCGGCGGGGTGTCGCAGGCGCACTACGCGGCCGTGCTGGGACGGGGTTGAGATGGCCATGCGGCGGCGGGATTGATGGCCATGGGGCGGAGGGATTGATGGCCATGCGGCGGAGGGATTGATGGCCATGCGGCGGAGGGATTGATGGCCTACGAGGGGTTCCGACCCGACATCACGCCGCTCGACGCGCCGTTCTGGGAGGCACTGCGCCGCCACGAGCTGGTCGTGCAGCAGTGCGACGAGTGCGGACAGCTGCGGTTCGTGCCCAGTGAGCGCTGCCACAACTGCGGATCGCCGTCGGCCACGTGGGCGCCGATGAGCGGCGACGCGATCGTCTACACGTTCTCGATCGTGCACCGCGCGCCCACGCCCGCGTACCAGGCCGACGCGCCGTACGCGATCGCCTACGTCGAGCTGGCCGAGGGGCCGCGCATGCCGGCGCGCCTGGTCGACGTCGCGCCCGACGCGGTCGAGATCGGCATGCCGCTCGAGGTCGTGTTCGACGACGTCGACGACGACCTCACGCTGTATCGCTTTCGGCCCCGACCGGCCGACCCGAAGGAGAGCTGATGAGGCTCGGACTCACGACCCCGCTGTTCACGATGACGCCCGACGGCCACGCGCCGTGGGAGGTCGACGCCCAGCTCGCCGACGTGGTGCCGCTCGTCGAGGCCGCCGACCGGCTCGGGTACGAGTACGTCACGTGCAGCGAGCACGTCGTCATCCCCGACGACGTCGCGCCGGTGCGCGGTGGTCGCTACTGGGACCCGCTGGCCACATTCGGGTACCTGAGCGCGGTCACGACGCGCATCCGCTTCGCGACCTATGTGCTCGTCCTCGGGTACCACCACCCCTTGGCGATCGCCAAGCGCTACGGCACCCTCGACCGCATCTCCGACGGCCGGTTGATCCTCGGCGTCGGCGTCGGATCCTTGCAGCCCGAGTTCGAGATGTTGGATGCGCCGTTCGACGACCGCGGCGCGCGTGGCGACGAGTCACTGCGCGCGTTGCGCACGAGCTTCGGGCGCCGGGAGCCCGAGTTCCACGGCGAGTTCTTCGACTACTCGGGGATGATCGTCGACCCGTGCGGTGTGCAACAGACTGTCCCGCTCTGGATCGGCGGTCGCACGCCGCGGTCGTTGCGACGCGCGGTGGAGTTGGCCGACGGGTGGGCGCCGTTCGGGCTGCACCGCGACGAGTTGGCCGCGATGCTCGACCACGCGCGCGCCACGGAGGCGTGGGACACGCGGCAGGCGGCGACCGACCTCCCGCCGTTCGAGGTGGTGCTGGCGTCGGGCAAGCTGCTCGATCCCGTCGGCGATCCCGAGACCGCGGGCAGCGTGTTGGTCGCGCTGCGCGACATCGGCGCCACGATGGTGAACGTCAACTTCCGTCACCGCTCACCCGAGCACTACGTCGAGCAGCTCGAAGCGCTCGCGGAGCTCGCCCGCGACATCTGATCGGGACCCTCTGATCAGGACCCTCTGATCAGGACCCTGCGTCGAACCGCGTTCAGTCGGTGGACGTGACCGCTTCGAAGTCGCCGGCGGTGATGGGCGGGAGCTCGGCGACCGCCCGCATGACGTGGCGTTCCCAGACCTCGCGCAGGCGGGCGAGCAGGGGCGAGTCCTCGGTCACCCGGAACTCCTGGAGCGCGACGCCGCCGTCGGCCCGCAGGATGGCGAGGTCGTAGGGCGGGCCCACCGACAGGTTCGCCCGCGCCGTGCTCATCATCGAGCCGAGCGCGATCTTCGTCGCCTTCGACAGGTCGACGTGCGCCTCGACCGCGAGCTCGAGCATGAACTTGCCGTACTTGCTCTCGCCGATCTGCAGGAACGGGCGGTCGTCGGACGCCCGGATGTAGTTGCCCTCCGGGTACACGAGGAGGATGTCCGGCGCGTCGGCGCCGACTCGCCCGCCGAGGATGAAGGTGGCGGTGCCGTCGGCCCCGACGTGCTGCAACGCCTCGCGGTGGTCGGCGGCGACTTCGCGGCTGAGCCGTCCCACGTACAGCGCGGCC
>DASXXX010000171.1:0-9200 GCA_036502765.1 Acidimicrobiia bacterium
CACGCCGCCGATGAAGTTGGAGCGCAGCACCTCGGGCTCGGCGACGAGGTGCATGTCGGGGATGCGCGACAGCACCTCTTCGAAGATGAGGCGCAGCTCCATGCGGGCGAGGTTGGCGCCCAGGCAGAAGTGGTGACCGCCGCCGCCGAACGCGACCTGCTCGGACGGCTCGCGCGAGATGTCGAAGCGGAACGGGTCGTCGAACACCTCCTCGTCGCGGTTGGCCGAGATGTACCACATCACGACCTTGTCGCCCGCGGCGATCTCGCGTCCGTGGAGCTCGGTGGGCGCGGTGGCGGTGCGACGGAAGTGGTACACCGGCGATGCCCAGCGCAGGATCTCCTCGACCGCGGGGTTGAGTGCGGTGTCGAGGTTGTCGCGCAGGTGCGCGTACTGCTCGGGGTTCTGCATCAGCGCCCACATGCCCCACGCGGTCGTGTTGCGCGTGGTCTCGTTGCCGGCCACTGCGAGCAGGAGCATGAACATGTCGAACTCGAGCTCGCTCAGCTGGTCGCCGTCGATCTCGGCGTTGATCAGCTTGGTGACGATGTCGTCACGCGGGTCGGTGCGCCGCTCCTTCGCCAGGTTGTTGGCGTACTCGTAGAGCGCGGCCGACGCCGCGTGCGCGCCTTCGGCGCCCTCGAACGACGGGTCGTCGGCACCGATCATGTTGTTGGACCACTCGAAGAGCAGACGCCGGTCCTCCTGCGGCACGCCCATGATCTCGGCGATCGCCTGCAGCGGCAGCTCCGACGCGAGGTCGACGACGAAGTCGCACTGGCCCTGTTCGATGATGTTGTCGACGATCAGGTGCGACCGGTTGCGCAGGTACTGCTCGATCATGCCGATCATCCGCGGCGTGAAGCCCTTGCTCACCAGCCGGCGGTAGCGCGTGTGCTTCGGTGGGTCGGTGTAGAGCATCATCAAGCCGCGCGTGTCGAAGCCGCCCTGGGCCTCGGGGTTCATGATCATCACGCCGCCGGTCTCCGAGGAGAAGAGCTCGGAGTCGCGGCTGACGGTGAGGATGTCGTCGTGGCGGACGACGTTCCAGAAGCCGGGCTCGCCCGGGTACTCGTGCCACGACACCGGGTCCTCGGCCCGGAGCCGTTCGAACATCGCGTGGTGCTCGAGGCGCTGGAAGCGGTCGAGGTCGAGGAGGTCGATCGTGGCAGTCGTCATCCCGCCATTCTGACAGGTCGTCAGATCAGCCGCGTCCACGTCACCGCAGAGGACGGAAGAAGGCCCGCAGCTCCTCGACGTAGAGGTCGGGCGTCTCGGCCGCGGGGAAGTGCAGGCCGCGGTCGGCGACCGTCCATCGCTGCACGTCGTAGACGGCCTCGGCGCGCCGGCGCGGTGGGGGACCGATGTTGGGCGAGGGACCGTCGACCGCCCGTTCGAGCAGGAAGCCCGCCGGCGGTCGTACCCGTTCGCCCGCCTCCAGCTGCACGGGATCGTGCCGGCTCTCGTAGTAGAGGCGGTTGGCGCTGTTGATCGTGCCGGTGAACCAGTAGATCGCGATCGTGGTGAGGAGCTCGTCGCGGGTGAAGAGCTGCTGCACGTCGCCGCCGCAATCAGACCAGCGGCGCCACTTCTCCACGATCCACCCCGCGAGCCCGGCCGGCGAGTCGGTCAGCCCGTACGCCAGTGACTGCGGCTTGGTGCCCTGGATGGTGCTGTAGCCGCTCTCTTCGCGCCGCCAGGGGCGAGCGCGCGCGCTGAACGCGGCGTCCTCCGCGTCGGGCTCGTAGTCGACGGCGCGGAAGTTGAGCATCCCCATGTGGATGCCGACGAGCGCGTCGGGATGGTCGAGGCCGAGCAGCGCGGTGACGTAGGCGCCCCAGTCGCACCCCGCCGCCGCGAACCGGTCGTAGCCGAGCTCGCGCACGAGCGCGACGAACATCGTCGACATCACACGGGGCGTCATCCCGCGTCGGCGGGGGATGTCGGAGAAGCCGTAGCCCGGCAACGACGGGACGACGACGTGGAACGCGTCAGCGGGATCGTCACCGAACGCGCCCGGGTTCGCGAGGCGCTGCACGACGTCGTGGTACTCGTAGTGCGTGCTGGGCCATCCGTGGCTGAGCACGAGCGGGAGGGGCGCCGGGCCCACGCCCGGCTGGTGCACGAAGTGCAGACCGAACTGCTCGAAGCCGGGCGCGTCGACGGTGGTGCGGAACTGCGGGAGAGAGTTGAGCAACTGTTCGCGCTCGCGCCACCGGAAGCCGTCGGCCCAGTAGGCAACGAGCTCCTGGAGGAAGCCGAGGGGAGTGCCGTAGTCCCAGCCGGCGTCGTCGACCTGGTCGGGCCAACGAGTGCGCGCGATCGCCGCGTGCAGATCGTCGAGCTCGGCGTCGGGCACCGCGATGCGGAACGGCGTGACGGCCATCGTTCAGCCCTGCTGTGAACGGCCGCGGGCCATGACCGCCTCGCGCCGCTTCGCCACCTCGTCGGCGACACCGCTCTGCGACGCCAGCCAGTCCTGCGAGCGGCGCAGCTCGATGCGACGGATCTCGTAGTCGGCCTCGCGTTGTTCCTCCCGGTAGGTCGCGAGCACGTTCTGCACCCCGGCGGCGTCGTTCGACGCGATGTCGAGCGCGAGCTGACGCGTGAACGGGAGCAGCTCCTCGTGGGGCACGACGTGGTTCACCAAGCCCCACGCGAGCGCGGTCGGCGCGTCGACGAAGTTGCCGGTGACGCTCATCTCGCGCGCCCGGCGGTGGCCGACCGCCTCGGCGAGCAACACGGTGAGACCCCATCCCGGCATGATCCCTACGCGCGCGTGCGTGTCGGCGAAGCGCGCTCGCTCGGACGCCACGAGGAAGTCGCAGGTGAGCGCCACCTCGAAGCCTCCGGTGACCGCGGCGCCGTTGATCGCGCCGAGCACCGGTTTCGTCGTCTCGGGAAAGGGACGGATCAGCGCGTCGGGGTCGCCGGCCACGACGTGGCGGACTTCCGAGTCGGTGCTGAGGCTCTTGAGATCGACGCCGGCGCAGAACGCGGGATCGGCGCCGGTGAGCACGATGGCGTCGACGTCGTCGCGTGCGTCGCAGGCCGCGATGGCCTCCGGCAAGGCCGCGGTGAGCGCAGGATCCAACGCGTTGCGCGCTTCGGGCCGGTTCAGGGTGACGACCGCGACGCGATCGCTCACCTCCACCAGGATCACCTCGTCGCTCATGCTCCTACCGTCCCGTCCATCGGGGCTCGCGCTTCTCGAAGAACGCGGCCATGCCTTCGCGGATGTCGTCGCTGGCGCGGATGGCGTCGGTGGCGCCGACTGTCGCCTCCCATCCGAGCTCGTCGCGTTCGGCGACCGTGCGCTCGAGCGCGCGCAGACTGGCGCGCGCACCCACCGGGCCGACCGCGCAGATCCGCGCGGCCAGCGCGAGCGCGCCGGCCACCGCCTCGCCCGGCTCGGTGACCACGTTCACCAGTCCGAGCGCGTACGCACGCTCGGGGGAGAGGCGGTCGCCGGTGAGCAACATCTCCTTGGCGACGTTGAGTGGCAGCGCCCGCGGCGTGCGGAACAGACCGCCGCACGTGGGCACCAGCCCGCGCTTCACCTCGGGGAGCCCGAACGACGCGGTGCTCGCCGCCACGACGAGATCGCACGACAGCACGATCTCGAACCCGCCGCCCAACGCCGGTCCCTCGACCGCCGCGATCAACGGCTTCTCGCGCTCGCGTCGGATGACGCCGTACTCGCCGCCACGCGCAGTGCGCGCGCTCCCGTCGCGCGAGCTCGCGAGATCGCTGCCGGCCGAGAACACGGTCGACGTCCCGGTGATGATCCCGACCCACAGATCGGAGTCGTCGTCGAGCCGGTCGAGGGCGGCACCGACGCCGTCGGCGACCGCCTGGTCGATCGCGTTGCGCTTCTCCTCGCGCTCGATGCGAACGACGAGGACGCGCTCGTGCACTTCCGTCGAGACCACTCCCATGACGGCAGCCTCGCGCGTCAGGGCTCCAGCAGCACCTTGATCGCACCGGCGGCGCGGTCGCCGGCAACCCGGAATGCCTCGGGCGCGTCGTCGAGCCCGAACCGGTGGTGCACCAGCGCATCGACCACCTCGGGCCGGGCCGCCAGCAGCGCGGCGGCGCCCTCGAATTCCGAAGCGCCGCCATGATCGTGGCCGGGATGGCCGGGATGGCCGGGGTGGCCGTACATCGCCGACGGCACGATCCGAACTTCCTTGGTGAGGAGACCCGCGCCGATGGTGACGGGATCCCAATAGGTCGCGACCACCACGACGACGCCGCCCGGGCGCACCCGCGCGATGGCGTCGTCGAGCGACGTCTGCGTGCCCGCGGCGTCGACCACCGCGCCGTACTCGTCGACCAGGCCCGCACCCGCGCCGAGGAGGTCGCCGCCGGCGCGCTGGTGCGGGTGGCGAGCCGCGAGGTCGACGCCGATGCCCCGCGCACCCAGTGCCGCGACGGTCGCCAGGCCGATCGACCCCCCGCCGATCACCAGCACCCGATCGCCCGGGTCCACCGCCACCCGTCCCGCCGCGTGCGTGCCGACGGCCAGCGGTTCCACCAGCGCACCGATCGCGGGATCGACCCCAGGCGCCAAGGGGACGACACAGCGGCGGTCGACGACCACCTCGTCGGCCAGGCCACCGTCGACCGACACGCCGTGCAGCCGGCTGGCGCCGTGACGGCACAGCTGCGTCTCCCCCGCGAGGCAACGGTCGCACTCGCCGCACCACGCGTTGGGCTGCACCGCGACCGCGGTGCCGTCGTCGAGCACCCCCGCGAACTCGTGGCCCAGCGTCACGGGCAGGTTCCACGCGGCGAGGTGCAGATCAGACGCGCAGATGCCACACGAGCGGACCCGCACGCGCACCGGATCGGTGGCATGGTCGGGCACGACCGCGTCCACGTCGACGACCCTCACGCCGCCCTGACCATCGGCCCGCACCGCCCGCATGACTCGAGTCTCGCAGGCGGCAGCGAGCGACGGTGGCGCGGGACGGAGAGAGCGGCAGCGAGCGACGGTGGCAAGGAGTGGTGGCAAGGAGCTCCGCGGCCGGACCCCACTACGGTGTCTGCGGCAACAAGAGGACCGACGGAACAGACAGGCGTGGACTGACGATGGCGGATCTCGGTTTCGACGGCAAGGTGGCGATCGTCACCGGTGCGGGTGGCGGCCTCGGGCGTGAGCACGCGCTGCTCCTCGCCCGCCGGGGCGCGCTGGTCGTCGTCAACGACGTGGGCGGTGCGCTCGACGGCACCGGTGGCGACGCCGGCCCTGGCCAGCAGGTCGTCGACGAGATCAAGGCCGCCGGCGGCGAGGCTGTCCTCGACGTCAACTCGGTGGCCACCCCCGACGGTGGTGCCGCCATCGTGCAGACCGCGCTCGACTCGTTCGGCCGCATCGACATCGTCGTGAACAACGCCGGCATCCTCCGCGACAAGAGCTTCCACAACATGGGTCCCGACCTCGTCGACCCGGTGCTCGACGTCCACCTGCGTGGCGCGTTCTACGTCACGCAGCCGGCATGGGTGCACATGCGCGAGCAGGCCTACGGGCGCGTCGTGGTCACCGCGTCGTCGGCCGGACTGTTCGGCAATTTCGGTCAGGCCAACTACGCCGCCGCCAAGATGGGGCTCGTCGGTCTCGCCCACGTCCTCGCCCAGGAGGGTGAGCGCTACAACATCAAGGCCAACGCGATCGCGCCCACCGCAGGGACCCGCATGACCCGAGAGATCTTCGGCGACGAGCTCGCCGACAAGCTCGCGCCCGGGCTCGTGTCGCCGCTGGTCGCATGGCTGGTGCACGAGGACTGCCCGGTGTCGGGCCACACCTACTCGGTCGGTGGCGGTCGCGTCGCCCGCGTCTTCATCGGTGAGGGCCCCGGCTACCTCAAGACCGACGCGCCGCTGACCGCCGAGGACGTGCGCGACCACTTCGACGAGATCGAGCGCACCGACGACTTCATGCTCCTGCGCAACGCCACCGACGAACTGCGCGTCGTCTCGAAGCTCCTCGGCTGACGCCGACTCACGGGGGAGGTCACCATGACCGCGACCACGAGCACCACGAGAGGCGCACCCGCCGACGAACTCACTGCGGAGGTCACCGGTTGGCTCGAGGCCAACTGGGATCCCGACCTCACGGTGGAGGAGTGGTGGGATCGCCTGGGCCGGTCCGGCTGGGCCGTTCCCACCTGGCCGGTCGAGTCGTACGGGAAGGGTCTGTCGCGCGCCGAGGGCGTGCGGGTGATGCAGACGATCTCCGGGTTCCCGGCGCTCGGTGCACCGGGTGGGCTCGGCACGCTGCTCGCGGGGCCGACGATCTACACCCACGGCACCGACGACCAGAAGGAGCACTACCTGCTCGACATCGTCACCGGCAAGCAGGCGTGGTGCCAGCTCTTCAGCGAGCCCGGCGCCGGCTCCGACCTCGCCGGGCTCAACACCCGGGCCGAGCTCGACGGTGACGAGTGGGTCGTCAACGGACAGAAGGTGTGGACGTCGGGCGGCCATTGGTCCGACCTCGGGATGCTGCTGGCGCGCACCGATCCCGACGTCGCCAAGCACCAGGGCATCACGTACTTCGCGGTCGACATGCACCAGCCGGGCATCGAGATCCGTCCGCTGCGCGAGCTGACCGGTCGGGCCATGTTCAACGAGGTGTTCCTCACCGACGTGCGCGTGCCGGTCGACGCCGCCATCGGCGGCGTCAACAACGGGTGGGCGGTCGCCAACACCACGCTCATGTTCGAGCGCAGCGGCCTCGGTGCCGGTGGTGGTGGCGGCAGCGTCGCCGCGCTGCCCGGCACCATCGGCGGCGACCTCGCCCGCCGCGCCGGCGACTTCAGCCGCGCGCGTGACCTGACCGACTCGGGCGGTGGCGGCGGAGCGATGTCGGTGCCGAACCTGAGCCGGCTCGCGCGTGAGCACGGCACCATCGACGATCCCGACATCCGCCAGTCGCTCGCGCAGCTGTACTCGATGAACGAGATCGCCCGGTACACGAACCTCCGCCAGCGCGCGCTGGCGAAGAGCGGCGGGATCCCCGGGCTGGGCAACATCGCCAAGCTCTCGATGAGCCGGATCCTGCGCCTGACGCGCGACCTCGGTGGTCGGGTCCTCGGGCCCTACGCCACCCTGCACGGCTACTCGGCCGACGACGTCCAGTCGCTCGAGGCGGCAACCGGCGGGGTGGTCCAGCCCGGTGTGACCGAATCGATGCTGTTCGCGCAGGCGCCGCAGATCTACGGCGGCACCGACGAGATCCAGAAGAACATCATCGGTGAGCGCGTCCTCGGTCTCCCCAAGGAGCCCGACACCAACAAGGGCAAGCCGTTCCGCGAGATCCCGAAGAACGGCTAGCCAAGGTTCCGTCCGGGTCTCAAGCCGTCCTGTCTCCGTGCCGATTCCGAGAGGGTGGGACGGTTCAGCACGCGTGCGTGGGTGATCGGCGGATTCATCCTCGCGGCCATCGTGATCGTGTCGGCGACGGCGATGGTCTTCCAGGGCCGTGGCGACGGCGCCAGCAGCAGCGAGCGCGCCGCCAGCACGGGCGCGACCTCCACGCGCGACCGCGTCGCCACCTCGTCGACCACGACCTCGAGCACCACGACGTCGACCACCACGAGCACGGCGACCACGACTGCGCCGCCACCGGCACCGGCACCGGCAACCGAGCCGCCCGCTCCCGTCGAGGTCGTCCCGCCACCGCCGGCTCCGGCCGCCGCGTGCGACGGGGGAGGGAGCAGCGTCATCAACGCCATGAACGGCGATCGGACCGCGGCCGGTCTCGGGCAGCTCTGCGCGAACTCACAGCTGAACGGCTACGCGCAGTCGTGGGCCAACTGGATGGCCCAGAACCAGTCGCTCACGCACCAGGACCTCAATGCGGTGCTGTCGGGCACATCGTTCAACTCTGTCGCCGAGAACATCCTCGTCGGGCCCGGCGGCATGTCGTCGGGCCAGATGGAAGCGGCCTGGATGGCCTCCGCGGGTCACCGCGAGAACATCCTGAACGGCGGGTACCGCGCCGCGGGCGTGGGCATCGCCTACAGCAGCGACGGGCAGGTCTGGGTCGCCGTCGAGTTCGGCGGCTGAGCCGACCGCGTCCCGTCACGACGACGGGCGGATGACCCGGAGAGCGACTTCGGGTATGTTCTCGCGCCGTGGCGCTCCTCAACGTCGACTCCGTCTCGGTGCGTTTCGGTGGCCTCCAGGCTCTTGCCGCCGTCACCATCGACGTGCCCGAGAACGAAGTGACCGGCCTCATCGGTCCCAATGGCGCGGGGAAGACCACGCTCTTCAACGTGATCACGGGACTCCAGCCACCCACCGGCGGCACCGTGGTGCTCGACGGCAAGGACATCACCACCACGAAGCCGCACCAGCGCGCGCGGCTCGGCATCGGTCGTACCTTCCAGCGCCTCGAGACGTTCGGCACGCTCAGCGTGCGAGACAACGTGCTCGTCGCCGCGGAGATGCGCAAGGGGTGGTCGCGCGAGAAGTTCAAGCCCGGCGTGCTCGCCGACGAGCTGATCGAACGCATCGGGCTCACGTCGGTCGCGACGGAACGCGTCGACCGGCTGTCCACGGGCACGCAGCGACTGGTCGAGATGGCGCGTGCGCTGGCCACCAAGCCGCGGGTCGTGCTGCTCGACGAGCCGTCGTCGGGTCTCAACGAGGCAGAGACCGCCGACTTCTCGGAGCTCCTGCTCGAGCTCGCGGAGTCGGGCCTCGCGATCCTGCTGGTCGAGCACGACATGGGTCTCGTGATGAGCGCGTGCCATCACATCCACGTGCTCGACTTCGGGCAGATCATCGCGTACGGCACCCCGACCGAGGTGCAGGCCAACACGCTCGTGCGCGCCGCCTACCTCGGCGAGGGCGACGAAGCCGAAGAGGTCCCCGAAGCGCAGCAGGCACTGCTCGCCGAGGTGTCGGCGCTGCAGGAAGAGGTGCGGGCGGAGACCGAGCCCACGAACGGTTCGACGCCCAGCATCACGGTGTCGGAACCCCCGCCCGCGACCACCACGGCGAGCACACCCACCGAGGGTGCGGCGCTCGAGCTCATCGACGTGCGCGCCGCGTACGGATCGATCGACGTGCTGCACGGTGTGAACATCACCATCAGGCCGGGCACCGTGTACGCGCTGCTCGGTCCCAACGGCGCGGGCAAGACCACCACGCTGAAGGTCGCGAGTGGCCAGCTGAAGCCGACGGCCGGC
>DASXXX010000172.1:0-14317 GCA_036502765.1 Acidimicrobiia bacterium
GTTGCGGAGCCGACGGATCACCACCACCTCGGAGCCCGCCCCGACGCCGGCGGAGACTGCGAGCGCGATGGGCAGCGCGAACCAGTAGCTGACGTTCCACTCGACCACGATGATGCCGGCGACGGCAGCTCCGAGCGCGCCGATCGCGCCCTGCGCGAAGTTGATGATCCGGCTGGATCGGTACACGAGCACGAGACCAACCGCAATGATCCCGTAGGTGAGTCCGGTGATCATGCCGAGGAGCACCGACGGCCATGTCACCTCGAAGTGGGTCAGCCACTCGATGTTCATCTATGTCGCTTCTCCCGGGACGGGTGCATCACTGGTGGCCATCGCCCGCAGTCCCTTCGATGCGCCCTCGAGGAACACTGAGCGCAGGAGATCGGGCCGGTCGACGAGCTCGGCGGCCACGCCGTCGAACCGCATCTCACCCCGCTCCATGAAGTACGCGTGATCGACCAGGCTGAGCGCGATGTTCACCGACTGCTCGACGACGACGACGGCGGTGCCGCTCGCGTTGATGCGTCGCACCATCTCGATCAGGTTGCCCACGATCAATGGCGCAAGGCCCAGCGAGAGCTCGTCGATGAGCAGGAGACGCGGCTGCAGGATGAACGCCTTCCCGAGCGAGAGCATCTGCTGCTCGCCGCCGGACAACGTCGCGCCCGGCTGGTTGCGCCTGCCCGCGAGCGCCGGAAACGCTTCGAAGGTTGCGTCGATCCCCCGGTCGAGCTCGCGCTTCGAGCGACGCAGGGTGAACCCGTACATCCGGAGGTTGTCGACCACGCTCATGTCTCCGAACACCGCGTGACCACCGGGCATCTGTGTGATCCCGTAGTTCACGCGACGTACGGGATCGACGTGGGTGATGTCGGCACCACGGAAGTGCACACTCCCGCGCGACGGCATTCCGAGTCCCGAGATCACCTTCAGCAGCGTCGACTTCCCTGCACCGTTGGTGCCGAGCAACGCGACGATCTCGCCGTCGTCGACGGTGAAGTCGACGCCGAACAGGACCTGCAACTTGCCGTACGAGAAGTCGACGTTGCGGCAGCCGAGCAACGGAAAGTGCTGGCCGCTCGACACCCGGACGCGGAGCTCCTCGCGTTCGGTCTCCCGCAGCGCGAGGTCGTCGAGGTTCCCCGCCATCGCGTCCGTTGCGGACCGCATCGCGGTGCCGACGCCGAGGAAGTTCACCGCGAAGAAGATCAGCGCGGCGGTGACGCCGTAGCGATCGGAGAACTGCCCGGCGAGGATGCCGCCGACGAGGGCCGCGAGGGCGACGAACACGATCGCCACCGCGGCGGCGTGTGGACGCAGCCGCGGGTCGACGACCGAGAGCATCACGACGAACGCGACGGCGAGGGCGAAGAACACGCTGAGCGACGTCAACGACAACCCGACGATCGTGGCGACCTCGTTGGCCACGACCGCCACCGTCGCGAGCGAGACCGCGCCGAGGAGCGCGAGCCCGGTCGCCACCCGCATCAACTGAGCCGGGTCGGCCCGGAACCACGCATCACCCCGTACCACGAGGACGACCAACGGAAGGAGCCCGACCGCCGCGAGCAGCACGAACAGCTCGGCACGGTCGACGAACGTCCACGAGTACCGGGCGACGACGAACTGGTCGATGAACGCGTGGAGCGACACCGCGACCGTCCCGAACAGCAGGAACACCACGATCATGGCGATCGCAGACCGGGTCATGAAGAGCTGTCGCATCTGCTCCCAGAACCCGATCGCCACGTCGGCGTCGGACAACTCGGCTTCGGTGGTGCCGCGAGCGCCGACCCGTTCCTGGACCAGCTCCTCGATCCGTGTCAGATCGTGACGCCCGACGCCGCGGTCACGAACGAGCAACGCGGCGGGCGCGAGCACGGTGGCACACGCCGCCATCACCATCGCAACGCCGCGCCACGTGAGTGACCACGCATCGACGCCGATCAACACGACGAGGGCCGCCACCAGGTTGCCCAGCGCGATCGCGAACACCCAGACGGCGATCACGCGCACACGCACACCGGGCGGATACGCATCCATCAACAACGACGCGCCGGCTGTCACGGCCCCACCGATCGCGGCACCCGACATCACGCCGCCCAGCAACAACCCGGCTTCACTCGTCGCCAGCGACACCGTCCACAGGGCCGCGGCACACCCGATCGCGGCGGCAGCCAAGACAGTCCCCCGACCGCCGCGTCGGCGGAACACCCACCACGCGCTCAGCAAGGCGGCGGCGGCCACGCCGGCCACGAACACCGGGATCACGAGGGAGTTCAACAGGCCCGGGAACTCGAAACCCAAGGGATCGGTGCCCAACGTGCTGGCGATGGCGCGGTCGAACGTCAGGAAGACGACCTGGAGGAAGAACAGAGGAATGGTGAGCAGCGACACCGCGACGAGCGTGGAGACGGGTGTGCCCGACGCACGCAGTCCCCCCCAGAACGCAGGTACCGGGTCGTCGCCGCCGAACCCCAGGACGGCCAGGCATTCGTCGCGCAACGCCGCGGGCTCCTCCTCCAGGGTCTCGAGCGCCGCTTCGGCGGCGCGCACCGGCGAGAGCTCGTCGGAACCGCTCATGACGTCGGCGCGTAGAAGCTCGTCGACCAGAACTCCTCACCGACGCGCCGGCCGGCGCGGTCGACGATGACGATCGTGGCCGCATGGAGCCCGGCGAGGTCCTTCACCGGGAACGGTCCGCCGAGTGGGAGACTCTCGACCTTCACCGTGCGGCCCCGCGTCGTGTACATCTGGTGCTGCGCGAGGTACGTCGGGTCCGGACATCCCGGAGTGTTGCGGCAGACGTCATCGGTCATCGAACGGATCGTGCTTCCCGGCGGCATCGGGAGCTGATCGATGATCACGAAGTAACGCTCGCCGGCGTGGAGCGCGTCACCCGTCCAGGAGATGCGCGTCGGCACCGCCGTGGAGCTGAACTCCGCGGGCCGCAGCTGTTGCAGCTGGGTCGGTTGTTCGAGCACGAGCCCTTGGGTGCCGCAACCCGCGAGACCCAGCAGTACGACGACCAGCAGGAGGAGTACGCGCCGTGCTGTCACGATCCCCCTCGCTCGCTGGCTCCGGAGTTCGGCATGTCGCCGCCTAGGGGACGGTGATGGCCTTGGTGTTGCCCTTCATGGGCGGGAACGACTTCGTGCCGGGGTCGAACTCCAACAATCGGACCTGGTAGGCGCCGTCGAACCGAGTGGGACCGAACTTGGTCGCACCGCCGTACGTCACCGAGGAGGCGAACGTCGTGCCCAGCGCCGCGACGCCCTTGCGCAACGACGCGGGATCAGTCTTGGTGGCCGACGCGAACCCCGCCTGGAGCAGGTTGAGGAAGTCGCAGTAGGTCGACGACCCCTTCACCGTCTGCACCGCCGGGTTCGGCTGGCTCCACGTCGCACACTTCGTGATCGCAGGGTTCTCGGGCAACGTGTTCTGCACCGTCAGCGGCATGTCGGCGATGCCCCAGGAGATCGCGATGGCCTTCTTGATCGCCGCGGCACCGATGGTCTGCGCGATCTGCAGCGAGTCCGCAGTGTCGAGCCCGTAGCTCGGGAAGTAGTCCTGCGCCGCCGCCTGCGGCATGAACGACGCGACACCCTGCGCGCCAGCGGGTGTGAACAGCACGACGTTCACGCCGTCCGCCTTGAACTTGAGGAGGCCGTTCGCCAGCGCCGCGCCGGTCGCCGCGAAGCCCGCTGAGCTCGTCGCGCCTGGGTAGGTGAACGTCTCGGCAGGAATCTTGAGCTTCTTCAGCGCGGGAGTCCAGAGGTCGTCGGCCAAGGTCTGACCCTGCCCCGAGCCGTCGTCCATGGCGAGGATCCCGACCTTGGCGTCCTTCGTGAAGAGGCCCGCCTTGTTCCAGATGCCGATGAACGAGCCGAACCGGCACGTCGCGATGTTGACCGGGGCGTACAGGTATCCGGCGTGCTGCTTCATGTCCTGGCAGGTCAACGGGTAGTTGGTGCCGATCTGGAACAACGGAGTCTTCGCCTTGGCGAAGCAATCGACCGCCACCTTGGTCTCGAACGCGGAGGCGTACACCGCGACCACATTGTTGTCCTGGGTGAAAGAAGCGCACTCCTGCTGCGACTGCTGGTTGAAGTCGCCTGCCGTCGCCTTGAAATTGAAGATCACCTTCTCGACCTGGCAACCCGCGAGTCCGCCGGCTTCGTTGAGCTGGTCGATGCCCTTCTGGTAGTTGTCCACGATCGCCTGGTCCGCCGGGACCAGCTCCGAAGTCTCACTCCCCCCGATGCCGTTGAGGGCCCCAGAGAGGCTCCCGAAGAACGAGAGCCCCACCTTGACCGTGCCCGACGGGTCGGCGCACTTCGTTGCCGCCGCGGCACCGGATGGCGCCGCGGCGACCAGTCCGGCGGCGCCCAACGCGACGACGACCCCGACGACGGTGACCAACCTCCAGGCAGCCCGCGTGCGGGATGTAGTGGCAGTGTGCATCGTTCCCCCCGGTTCGATGAGATTGAAAAACAGCTTTTCACATGAGCGGGCCGAGGGCAAGGCACCCCGATGACGCGAGCCTGATCTGAAAGATGACCGTCGCGCGAACGATCTTTCGCGACGAGGCGTCGTGGTGGCGGCGTCTCCGCGCTCGAGCGAGTCGAGCGTCACTGCCGCCAGGGCCAGCGCCAAGAAGCCCCGCGGCAACGAACGACGCGTCGAGAAGCAGGTCCACATCGAAGACAAGACCATCACCCTCGACGACGGCACGGCCCGAACCGTGCGCCTCTACGCGTCCGGTGGCGCGCTCGGGATCGCCGAACCCGACACACCGGCACCCAGCACTTCGTGCCCATCACGCGCATCCGCACGCACAGCGATCGCGTTCCCCGCGCCACAACGACGAACGAGGGTCCCCCAGATCGCCGGGTGCGGTCAGGCGGTTGGGCGCACGTCGCTGAAGACGAAGCCGTCGCGTTCGAGGGGCGGACCGGTGACGACGGGGATCGGCGCGCGGAAACCTGGGCCGTCCCACACGAACGTGTGGAATTCTCCGTTCTCACCGCAGGGATCGGCTCCCGATGGCAGGTCTGCGAGGAGCTCCTCGTCCCAGGGTCGTCCGGCGAGCTCCGCAGGGACCTGCGAGGGGTCGATGCAGGTGACCACGGCTTTGACACCGGCGTCGAGCATCTCCCGGGCGAGGACGTCGGTGGGCCGGTCCCAGAGGGGAAAGCGCGCGCTGATGCCCGACTCGGCCAGCGCCTGCTCGCGGTACGCCCGGACGTCCGCCAGGAAGAGATCACCGAAGACGATCTGGTCGACTCCAGCATCCCGAGCCTCTGCAAGTGCACCGCGCATCGCGTCCTCGTAGCGGTCGTTGGGGCACGGCGACGGCAGATCGACGAGATGCAGTCGCAAGCCGAGTCGTTCAGCTTGCATGACCACCAGGGCTCGGCGCACTGCGTGCATCGACACGCGATCCGCCGATGCATTCATCGTCACAAGGAGGCCGACGACTTCCACGTCGCGTTCCTGTCGCACGGCAGCGAGTGCGAACGCACTGTCCTTGCCGCTGCTCCAACTCATCCAGGCACGGCTCACGGCACGATCCACGGTGAGATCTGGACACGGCCCACGGTCCGAGCGTACCGAGGCGTGCGCTGTGTCCCCGATCGCCGGATCGGCGCGGCGATCTGTGCTCTGGTGCGGACACGCGTCTCCAGGGCGGTTCCTCAACCGTGTGCCGAGGTTCGAATCCTTCCCGGGGGCGCGGCAATCTTCCTCCTGCGTAGTCTCACCGCGCATGCGCGCGTTCACGGGTGGAACCGTCCTCACGATGGACAGCACCGCGCCGCGAGCCGAGGTCGTGCTCGTGGACGACGAACGGATCGTGGCCGTCGGCGGCGTCGACCTGTTGGACCGTCCCGATCCTGCAGGCGCCGAGGTCGTCGACCTTGCCGGTGCGGTGCTCGTCCCCGGACTGATCGACGCGCACAACCACCTCTCCGTGTCCGCACTGCACCCGCACTGGCACGACGTGCGCGGCGTCGGTGACCGCGACGTCCTCGTCGCCGCGATCCACGCGCAGGCGGAGGCGTGGCCCGACACGGTGTGGGTGCGCTGCCAGGGGATCGACCTCATGGGCCCGGGCGCGGACATCACCCGCCACGACCTCGACGCCGCGGCACTCGACCGACCCGTGATCGTGGCCGACTACACGCTGCACCAGTGCGTCGTGAGCTCGGCCGGGCTCGACGCGCTCGGCATCGGCCGCGACACGCCCGGCCCGCCGGGCGGCGAGATCGCGCGCGACGGCAGCGGCGAACCGACGGGGGTCCTCGTCGAGCAGGCGTGGAGCGAGGCCCACGCGCGGTCGATGCGCGACTTCACTGATCCCGACCGCTGGTCCGAGCATGTGGCGGACCGATCCCGTGCGTTGCTCGCCGAGGGCATCACGTGCGTGCACGACGCCGCGTGCTCACCTGAAGCCGAAGCGTTGTACGCGGCGATGGCGCGCGCCGGCGCGCTGCCGCTCGACGTCGTCGGCATGCCACATCCCGCCGCGCTGCTGATGAACGAGCACACCGCCCGACTCGACGGCCCGCCCACCGGCGAGGGCGATGACCGGTTCCGCGTCGGTGCGATGAAGCTGTTCGCCGACGGGGGCGTGGCGATCGCGCTCGACGCCAGCGTCGACGGGCACGCGTTCCGATTCGGCATGCTGTTCGGTGACCTCGAGGAGCACGCGGTGCGCGCCGCCGATCATGGGTTCCGCATCGCCATCCACGCGATGGGCAACGCGGGTGTCCAGGCGATGATCGACACCGCGAGCGCGATCTCCCGGCATCATCCGGGCACCGATCACCGGTTCCGGGTGGAACACGCGGGCGTCACCAGCCCCGCGCAGTGGCGCGCGCTCGCCGACCTCGGTGCGATCGCGGTCGTCCAGCCGGGGTTCGTGCAACACGTGGGCGAGCAGAGCGGCGTGCGGTTCGACGACCACCACTGGCTCGCGTTCGCCGGCCTCGCCGACGCCGGCGTGCGCCTGGCCGGATCGAGCGACGACCCGTGCGCACCGAGCGCGCCGATCTGGGGCGCCGACCTCGGCGTGCTGCGCCGTACGGCGTCGGGCAGGGACTTCGAGCCCGAGCAGTCGGTGCCGTTCCACGACTGGCTCGAGGCGTACACGACCGGCGCCGCGTACGCGGGTGGCCAGGAAGCCGAACGGGGGTCGATCACCGCGGGGAAGCTCGCCGACCTCGTGGTCCTCGACCAGGCCGACACCGGTGCCCGCGTCCTGCAGACCTGGAAGCGCGGCGAGCTCGTCCACGACGCCGGAGCGCCCTGAAGTCAGCCGGGCGGATCGAAGTCGAGTCCGTGGCGGAGGCGGTACCGGCCTTCGCCGTAGTGCGAGGTCTCGTAGGCGATCATCATCCAGAGCACGACGTTCACCGCGACCAACGACGTGAGGGCGGTCACTTCGGTGGCGAGGGGCCACAGCGCGAACAGCACGACGGCCACGCCGAGCCGTGGGCGGCTGATCGAGTGGGCGTTGCGCAGCCGCAGCACGACGTGCGCGAGCAGGTAGATCGCCACTCCACCGAAGAGCGCGAAGGCCGGGACGAGATGCAGGTGGTCGTCGAGGTGCGGCAGCGACTCCTCGAGCCCGAACGCCGCCAGGACGATGCCCGCGACCATCGGGAAGTGCAGGTATGAATACGAGTCGCGTGCGAGCGTGTTGCGCGGCCGACCTGCCGGTGCTCGTTCGAGCCGTTGCGCGGTGATGAGCGCCACGACATCGAAGTAGATCCACCAGAGTGCGGCGGCGACGCTGACCCCGAGGACCGCCGCGAGGTACACCTCGCCGCTCAGATCGACGCGGGCCCCGGCGCCGAGCGCGACGACGGACTCGCCCAGGGCGAGGATGATGATGAGCCCGTGACGTTCGGCGAAGTGGACCGGTACCAGCGTCCAGCCGTCGGCACCGAGCACTGCGGGCCCGCCGAAGTCGACCACGATCGCGGCGATCCACAGTGCGTACTGCACTCCCCCGTCGGTGAACGCGGCACCGACCAGCAGGCCCACTCCGAGTGCGGTGCTGGCCGCAAGACCGATCACGGAACGGTGGAGGCTCGGGTTGTCGCGCGCCGCGATCAGGAACAGGATGATGTGCGCGACGCGCACGAGGCCGTACGCGACCGCGAAGGCCAGCGCGTCGTGGCCGAACGCCTGGGGCGCGCACAACCCCGCAACCAGCAGCCCGGCAGCGGCGCCGAACATCACGATGCGCACCGCCCCCTCCTCGGGATCGATCACGCTGGTGAGCCAGGCGTAGCCCACCCACGCCCACCACAGCACGGCGAGCACGAGCATCCCTCGCGCCACGCCTTCCCAGGTCGGCATGTTCGCCATGAGCCCGGTGCACTGCGTGAACGCCAGCACGAAGACGAGGTCGAAGAAGAGCTCGAGCGGCTTGACCCGATCCTCGAAGCGCGACTCGGCGTTGATCCGCGGCCGCCGGAGCCGGCGTCGGTGCGCGTCGGGCTCGGTTGGTTCGGCGGGCTCCGCGGGTTCGGTGGGGTCGGTCAACTGTCCTTCGCCGCAATCGCCGCCGTGCACCGCGGACACGCGCCGTCGTCGGCGCCGATCGTGTCCCACACGTGCATCGGGAACAGGTACAGGCCGTCGATCGGCAGCCCGCACATCGTCTGCTCGTGGCCGGCGTGCACCGCGTGGACGATGCCCGCGGGCGCCGGTGGCGAGTGCGTGATGGTGTCGCCCACGCTGCGCGAGTCCGGCGGCGGGTCGGTGTCGCTGGCGTACACCTGGTAGCTCATGCCGGAATCGTACGACCGACCAATCGGTCAGTCCCCGAAGAGCACGTCGTGACCCTGCGTGATGAGCTCGACCGCCTGACGGCGCGGCAGCCCGGCGAGCAGCGACGGACCGCCCCCGTCGGGCACGCCGACCTGCCACGTGGGACCGTCACCGAGGCGGGTGAGACCTTCACGCGCCACGTCGCCGGCATCTGCCAGCTCCGCCATCTTGGCGAGATCGTCGACGGTCACTCCGAACTTCTCGAGGCTCGCACGCAACGCAGGCGTGTCGGTCGCGCCGACCACCAGGGAGAGCACGTCGACGTCGTCGCGCCGGAGCTCGGCCCACAGCCCCTCGCCGAACACGAGGTCGAACGCCTTGGTGCCGCCATAGGTGGTGAGACGCCCGCCGCCGGCCCACGCCGCGCCGGACGTCACCAGGAGGATCCCGCCGCGTCTGCGACTGACCATCGCCGCGCCGTAGTGGTGTGACGCCAACAACGGCACGGTGCAGTTGCGGCGCAACATCCCGTGCCACTCCTCGGCCGCGACGTCGAGGAAGTACGTGTTCAGCGAATCGGCACCGGCGTTGTAGACGAACAGGCCGATCTCGAGACCGTCGGTGGCGGCGAACAGCTCGGTCTCCGCACCCGACGCGGCGAGGTCGACAGCGGCGACACGCGTCTCGACGCCGTGCGTCGCGCTGAGCTCCGCGGCGAGCGCTTCGAGCTTGTCGACGCGGCGCGACACGAGCACCACGTTCACGCCTTCGGCCGCGATCTGGCGGCAGAACTCCGCGCCGATCCCGACCGAGGCTCCCGCCACCACCGCCCACGGTCCGTACCTGTCTGCGAAGTCGGTCATGGGGGGCGCTCCTCCTCGGCTGCCGCGGCAACTCGTCTCCTCGGCGAGGAGAGCGTAGGTTGCCGCGGGTGGTCGTCGACGAGGACGAGGAGCGATCGTGAGCGATGCCAGTGGACGGGTCCTGCCCGAGCTCACCGGCCTCAACGACTTCTTCTGGAAGTCGGGCGAGGACGGCAAGCTCCGCTTCCAGCGCTGTTCGCAGTGCGGCGAACTGCGCCACCCGCCGAGCGCGGTGTGCCCGTACTGCCGCTCACACGAGTGGGCACCGGCGGAGGTGTCGGGGCGCGCGGTCGTCGCCGGGTTCACGCTCAACGAGCAGCCGTGGATCCCGAGCTTCCCGCCGCCGTACTTGATCGCGATCGTCGCCATCGAGGAGGACGACCGCATCCGCCTCACCACGAACCTCGTGAACGTGCCCGCCGACGACGTGTTCGTGGGCATGAAGGTGCAGGTGCTGTTCGAGCACAGCGAGGACGTGTGGGTTCCGCTGTTCGAGCCCAGCGGCGAGACGGACAAGGGGCCGTTCCCGGCCACGGATCCGACGATCTACGACGCCCGGCCGATGCCGAAGACGGGCGACAAGTTCGAGGACAAGGTCGCGGTCACGGGCATCGGTCTCTCGCGGATCGGTCGCCGCCTCATGACCGACCCGATGGTGCTGGCGGTCGAGGCCGCCGACGCGGCGATCGCCGACGCCGGGCTGACGCGCGACGACATCGACGGCCTCACCACCTATCCCGGCGGCATGTTGGGTGGCGGCATGTCGGAAGGCGGGATCTACGCGATCGAGGACGCGCTGCGCGTCCGGCCCTCGTGGATCAACGGCGGGCTCGAGACTCCCGGCCAGGGTGGCGCGGTCATCGCCGCGATGCTCGCGGTGGCGGGAGGACTCTGCAAGCACGTGCTGTGCATCCGCACCGTGTGGGAGGCGACGTACGCGGCCGAGCAGCGCGCCAAGTTCAGCGGCGCGCCTGGGAGCTCCAGCGCTATCGTGCCGGCCGCAGGCTCGAACCGCATCGGCGGCGACATGCAGTGGCGGGTGCCGTACGGCGCGTCGTCGGCGGCGAACTGGATCGCCATGCAGGCGTCGGCGCACTTCGACCGCTACGGCACGACGCGCGAGACGCTGGCCGCGATCGCGTTGAACGCGCGGGCCAACGCCGCGCTCAACCCGTGGGCGATCTACAAGGAACCGCTCACGTTGGACGACTACCTGGGCGCGCGCACGATCACGACGCCGTTCGGGTTGTTCGACTGCGACGTCCCGTGCGATGGCTCGGTCGCGGTGATCGTGTCGCGCAAGGACGTTGCCGCCGACCTGCGGCAACCGCCGATCCACGTCGAGGCGATCGGTACCCAGATCACCGAGAAGATGAGCTGGGACCAGGGCACGCTCGACCACGAACCGCTGGTGGCCGGCCCCGCCGCGCACCTCTGGACGCGCACCGACCTCACGCCTGCCGACATCGACATGGCACAGCTCTACGACGGCTTCACCTTCAATTGCCTGTCGTGGATCGAGGCGCTCGGGTTCTGCAAGATCGGTGAGGCGAAGGACTTCCTCGCCGGGGGCACCAACATCGCCCGCGACGGTGTCCTCCCCCTGAACACCCACGGCGGACAGCTCTCGTCGGGGCGCCTGCACGGCTACGGCTTCATCCACGAGGCGGTGACGCAGCTACGCGGTCAGGCCGGCGAGCGTCAGATCGCGAACGCGGAGACCGCCGTCGCCACCACCGGCGGTGGCGCCCCCGGCGGCGCGTTCCTCTTCACCAGCGCGCGCTGACCGGCGCCCACTGCGCCGACGCCCACTGAGCCGACGCCCACTGAGCCGACGCCCACTGAGCCGACGCGTCGCGTCGCGCTCAGGCGGTCAGCTGCCCACCGAGCCAGTCGATGCGCAGGCGTTCGAGACGAGTGCGCGCGATGCGCCATTCGCCGTCCTCGCGCTTGTACTCCTCGCGGTAGTGGCCGTAGCCCTGCAAACCGACGCGCGCGCCGTCCTGCTCGTCCCACTCGACGTAGTCGAACATCGCCCAGATGCCGCGCGCGGTGCCGTCGCCGGTGATCTCGATCTCGGGCATGTGGCCGTGGTGACAGGTGCGGGCGCCGACCAGCGCGCCGCTCACGCTGGTGACGATCTCCTGGCGACCGGTGTTCACCAACTCGGCCTCGGGGACCTCCATGACGCAGTCGGTCGCGAACACGAGTCCCCAGTCGTCCCACTGCTTCTGGTCCATCAGTCGGAAGTAGCGGGCCTTGAGCTGCTTGATCGCCTCGATGTCGAGGAGCTGCTGCAGGGTGTCGGGTGCGGTGTCGGGTGGGGTCACGATGCCTCCATGCGGTCGAAGGCGGCGTCGATCGCGTCGCGCCGCTGCTGGTAGATGGGCCGATACGAACCGTGCGTGAGCACGTAGGGCTCGCCGGCCTCGAGATCGGCGAGCAGGTTGCGGATGGCGTGCTCGGGCGTGGCGAGGTCGTCGTCGCCCATCGGCTGATGCGCCACCATCGCCTCGACGTCACCCATGTCGAGCCGCGACTCGCCGAGGTCGGCGGGGCGTGCTTCCACGCTGCTCTCGAGGTGCCGCGTCATCATCCCGCCCGGGAACAGCACGGTGACGCCGATGTCTTCAGCGGTGAGCTCCTCGCGCAACGACTCGGCGAAGCCGAGCACCGCGAACTTGCTGGTCTGGTACGCACCGAGGCGCACCGACGGCGCGAGCACGCTCGACGACGCGGTGAACACGATGTGCCGGAACCCGTTGCCCGCGCGCAGCATGGGCAGGAACTCGCGCACCGTGCGCACGGTGCCGAGCACGTTCACGTTCAGGATCCACTGCCAGTCCTGCTCGGTGAGCTTGTCGATCGCGCCGAACTGCTGCACGCCGACGTTGGAGCAGAGGATGTCGCACCCGCCGAAGGTGACGCGCACATGTTCTGCCGCGGTGACGACAGAGGCGGTGTCGCCGACGTCGCAACGCACCGAAGTGGTGGTCACCCCGACTTCTTCGGCGATGGTCGCCGCGTTCGCCGTCGCCGCATCGGCGTCGATGTCGAGCAACGCGACGTTCGCTCCCGCGTCGGCCAGCACCCGCGCCAGTGCGGCGCCGAGCCCTGACCCCGCCCCCGTCACCACGGCGTTGCGGCCCTGTAGGTCGGTCACTGCATCCCCCGATCGCCCGAACCCGCCGCAGGCTACCGAGCCCGTCGGGATCGATCACGGGGACCGAGCCCCCGGAGTCGCCAGCCTAGATGTTCAGTTTGACTGTTGATTGGGTACCGTCGGAGCATGCCCGACACGGTGGTCGACGTCGACGAAGCCGCGGTCGAATTGGCCCTCGCCCTCAAGCGCCTCCGGGCTCGCTTGCGAGCGGAGGCGAGGCCGTCGGAAGGGTGGACGATCTCGCAGCTCTCCGCGTTGCGCCGCCTCGTCGCCGAGGGCCCTGTCACCGCGAGCCACCTTGCCCGCTCCGAGCACGTCCGCCCCCAGTCGATGGCGGCGATCGTCACCACGCTGCGGGATGGCGGGCTCGTGACCGCCGCAGCCGACTCGACCGACGGCCGGAAGACGCTCCTCCGCGCCACCACCGCCGGTCGGCGCCTGGCGAAGGCGCGGTCGGAGTCGCGCGAGGCGTGGCTGGTGGCGGCGATCGACGACCTGACCGAGCGCGGCCGCGCCGACGCACTCGTCGACGCGATCACGTTGCTCAACGCGCTCGCCGACTGGGGCATCGACGACCGATCGGCCAGCCGAGCCCGACGATGACCGCGGTCGCCGAGCACCCGGGTCGCCTGCGGCGCGCCGCGCAGCAGACGTTCCTCTCGCTCCGGCACCGCAACTTCAAGGTGTTCTTCTACGGGCAGCTGGTGTCGAACACCGGGAACTGGCTCACCAACGTCGCGCTGACGCTCCTCGTGCTGCACCTCACCGGCAGCGGCCTGGCGGTGGGCGCGCTCACCGCGGCACAGTTCGGGCCGATCCTCCTGTTGTCGGCGTGGGCCGGCGCGATCGCCGACCGCTCGAACAAACGAAAGTTGCTCTTCGTCACCCAGTCGATGGAGATGTGCCAGTCCGCCGCCCTGGCCGTGCTCGCGTTCATGCCCAACCCGCCGATCGCAGGGTTCTACGTGATCGCGATCGTCGGAGGCGTCGCGTTGGCGTTCGACAATCCGTTGCGCCGATCGTTCGTCACCGAGATGGTGCCCGGCGAGGACCGGCCGAACGCAGTCGCGCTCTACAGCGCCATCGTCAATGCATCACGCATCTTCGGTCCCGCGCTGGCGGGCATCCTCGTGGTCACCGTCGGCTTCGGCTGGTGCTTCACCCTCGACGCCGCGTCCTACGTGTTCGTGATCGTCGCGCTGTGGATGATGCGCCCCGCCGAGTTGCTGCGGCTTCCGCACTCCGACGAGAAGTCGAAGGGCACGGTCCGCACGGCGATCCGGTACATCGCCGCCACACCGAGCCTGAGCATCGCGTTCGTGATGCTGATGGTCGTCGGCACGCTCGGCTACAACCTCAACGTCGAGCTCCCGCTCTTCGTCGAACGCTCGTTGCACGACGGCGACACCGCGTTCACGTTCCTCTACACCATCTTCAGCGTCGGCGCGTTGGCCAGCGCGCTCGTGGTCGCGCACCGACAGCTGGTGCACCTGCGCAACGTGCTCATCGG
>DASXXX010000173.1:0-21458 GCA_036502765.1 Acidimicrobiia bacterium
CGACGGCCGACTCGTCGTCCCCGACGCCGAGACGCGCGACGCACTCCCGACCGCGGTCGCGGCAACCACGCTGGTCGCGTCCGACCTCCTCCTCGACGACGACACCTCGCCGCCCACCGTCGCCATCGACCCCGACGAGCCGGCAATGGTGTTCTTCACCTCCGGGTCGACCGGCGCGCCGAAGGGCACGCTGGTCGGGCACGGCATGCCCCTGCGCACCCTCGACTCGTTCCCCGACGTGGGCGTCGGCGACCGGATCCCGCTGCTCGCACCGCTCAGCTTCATCAGCGGCGCCACCGTGTCGATCGGCATGGGTCTCACGGGCGGCGCGGGCCTGATCTACGACCCGAGCGTCGAGGACCTGAGCAAGATGCCCGACTGGCTCGAGGAGCACCGCGTCACGCTCGTGGGGCTCACGTCGTCCGTGCTGGCGCTCCTCGCGACCGGCATCAACGCAACCGGCCGGACGCTCGACTCGGTGCGGATGATCGGCCTCGGGGGCGAAGCGGGCTCGGCCGACGACTTCGCCCAGATCACCCGAGCGTTCCCGAACGCCGAGGTCCGCCACATGTACGGCATGACCGAGACCGGCGGGGTCGCCGACTACGTCGTCGGCTCGGCCGACGAGTCCGGAGACGGCCCGATGCCCGTCGGGCACCCGCGCCCCTGGATCCGGGTCGAGATCGTCGACCACGACGGCCGCGCCGTGGCCGACGGCGAAGCCGGCGAGCTCTGGGTCACCGGCCGTGACGTCGCGTTCGGGTACTGGGACGAACCCGCGCTCACGAACGAGCGATTCGTGGCCAACGCCGACGGGACGCGCACGGTGCGCACCGGCGACCGCGTCCGCATGCGCCCCGACGGCATGCTCGAGATCCTCGGGCGCGACGATCGCCAGGTGAAGGTCAACGGCCAACTCGTCGACCTGTCACTGGTCGAACGCGAGGTCGAGCTGCTCCCACACGTCCGTGACGCGGTCGTGTCATCGGTCCCGACCGACGACGGCGGTCACCGCGTGGTCGCGCACATCGTGCTCGACGAGGCGACGACAGTCGGCGAGCTGCGTCGCAGCCTCAGCGGACGACTCCCGCCCTATGCCATCCCTCGCGCCTTCTTCCGCGTCGACGACGTGCCGCACACCATCAGCGGCAAGGCGGACCGCGTCTGGCTCCGGGAGAGCGCGGTGGGCGCGCTGCCGCTCGAGACGGAATACGTCGCGCCCCGCGACGACCGCGAACGCGCCGTCGCCGCGCTGTTCGAAGAGATGCTCGCGGTCGAACGGGTCGGCGTGCACGACGACTTCTTCGAGCTCGGCGGCGACTCCCTCTCCGCCGTCGACCTCCTCGCCGGCATCTCCGAGCAGCTCGACCTCGACCTGTCGCCCAGTGAGCTGCTCGACGGCGCCACCGTCGAGCAGATCGCGGTGCACCTCGCCGACGGGCACGGAGCGACGTACCGCGCGGTCGTGCCCGTGAACCACGCCACCGGCCCGCATCTCTTCTGCGTCCCCGGTGCTGCCGACACGCCGTTGCAGTACCGGCCGCTCGGTCGTCGTCTCGCGGGCGTCTCGGTGCATGCCTTCGCCTACCGCGGCATGGACCACCGGGCGCTCCCCGACCAGACCGTCGCTGCAGTCGCACGTCGCAACATCGCCGCCATGCGCGCCGTCGACCCGGCCGGCCCCTACCGGCTCCTCGGCTACTCCTTCGGCGGTGCCGTCGCGCTGGAGATGGCGCAACAGCTCACCGACGCGGGCGACGACGTCGAGCTCCTCGCGCTCCTCGAACCGTCGCTGCACCGAGGAGGAACGTCCCGCCTCGATCAGAGCCGCGCCTTCGCGGGTCGCGTCCACGGACGCGCGATCGGCGCCCACCCGGGGCGCGACGCGTCGGCGCGGCTCGCACGGGTGACGGCGATGGCTCGCGCGAGCGTCGACTACGCGCAGCGGCAGCTCCACCTGGCGAGCGCCGGCATCGTCGAGCGACGCGGGCTCCCCCAGCACGAGGTGTTCTTCCAGCTCCACGTGCGCTTGCTGCGCGCGTACGGCGCGCAGCCGTTCGCCGGTCGCACGTTGGTGTTCGGATCGCCTCGCTTCCTCGAGGACGCCGCCGCGGACTTCGACCGGCTGCTCCCGCCGGAATCGTCGGGAGGACGTCGGCGCGACGTGCCCGTCGCGGGTGAGCACCTCGACCTCGTGCGCGAGCCGAACGTGGCCGACGTCGCGCGTGCGCTCGAACTCGCCTTCACGGTCGACGGCGAACGACACCTGCCGCACTAGCCTCCGCACGACCGCGAGCACCCCGGAGGGCAGGTGTCGCAGCCGGCCGGTCCGTCCAGCTCGAGCAAGGGCAACGACTCGACCAAGGGCAACGACATCGCGCTTCCGTTCGACACGGTTCCCGACGCGTTTCGGGCAGTCGCCGCGCAACACCCGGATCGGATCGCGTTCCGGGATCGGGACGATTCGGTCACGTACGGCGCGTTCGATCGGATGTCGAACGCCATCGCCAACCACCTGCTCACGCTCGCCGACACGCGGCCGCTGGTGCTCGTGGCGCCGGTGAGCATCGAGTCCCTCGCGGTCATGTTCGGCGGGCTCAAGGCCGGTCGCCTGGTCGCGCCGCTCGACCCGCGTTGGCCGGTCGAGCAGTGGCTCGAGGTCGTGCGTCGGCTCGACGGCCGACTCGTGGTGCCCGACGAGACCGCGCGCGCGGCGCTCCCCGACCACACCGCCCAGGACACGCTCGTCGCGCACGACCTCGAGCACGGTCCGAGCGACGCGCCGTCCGTCGACATCGAAGCCGACGCACCCGCGTTCGTGTTCTTCACCTCCGGATCGACCGGGGCGCCGAAGGGCACGCTCGTGGGCCACGGCATGCCGATGCGCGCGCTCGACATGTTCGAGGGCGCAGTGGCAGGTGATCGGGTCGCGCTGCTGGCTCCCTTGAGCTTCATCACGGGCACGATGGGCGCAGTCGGTACCGTCCTCATCGGCGCGGAGGGACACCTCTTCGACCTCGTGAGCGGCGATCTCGCGTCGTTGCCGACGTGGCTCATCGAACAACAGATCACGCTGATGGGTCTGAGCGTGACCATCATCGGCATGATCGCCCGCGCGCTGATCGACAGCAGTCGCACGGTCGAGACGATGCGATTCGTCGGCCACGGCGGTGAGGCGGGGACGCCGCAGCACTTCGCCGATTCGCGCCGGGCGTTCCCGAACGCCGAGTTCCTCGTCCCCTACGGGCAGACCGAGACCGGTCCCGTCGCCCGCTACCTCGTGGGCTCCACCGACGAACCGGCCGACGCACCACCACCAGTGGGTCGTCCCTTCGACTGGGTCGACGTCACGATCGCGGACGACGCGGGGCACCTGGTCCCCACCGGCGTGTACGGCGAGATCTGGGTGACCGGCCGCCAGGTCGCGTTCGGCTACTGGGACGAACCGGCGCTGACCGCGGAACGGTTCGTCGTGCATCCCGACGGTCGCCGCACCGTACGGACCGGTGACCGTGGCCGCTTCCGTCCCGACGGCATGCTCGAGCTCTCCGGACGCACGGATCGCCGCGTGAAGGTCCATGGCCAGCTCGTCGACCTCTCGCAGGTCGAGCACGAGGTCGAGCAGTTGCCGGGCGTGCGCACCGCGGTCGTCTCGTCGGTCCCGACCGAGGACGATGGACATCGGGTCGTCGCGCACGTCGTCGTCGACCGCGCCGAGCCGGTCACGGTCGGCGAGCTGCGCCGCGGTCTCGCCGACCGGCTCCCTCCCTACGCCATCCCGCGTGCGTTCTTCCGCGTCGACGACGTGCCCCAGACGAACACCGGGAAGATCGACCGCGTGCTGCTGCGAGAGAGCGCGGTGGGTGCGCTCCCGCTCGAGACCGAATACGTCGAGGCCCGCAACGTCCGCGAGCGCGCCGTGGCGCGCGTGTTCGCGGAGGTCCTCGCGCTCGACGACGTCGGGGTCCACGACGACTTCTTCGAGCTCGGTGGTGACTCACTGTCGGTCGTCGATCTCCTCGCCGGCCTCTCCGAGGAGCTCGGCGTCGAGCTCGCCGCCAGTGATCTCCTTCGCGACGCCACCGTCGAGGCGGTCGCCGGCCGGCTGGTACAGCCCGCGACCGCGCACCGATCCGTGGCGGTGCGGGTGAACGGTCGGTCTGGGCCGTCGTTGTTCTGTGTGCCCGGCGCCGCCGACACGCCGGTGCAGTACCGCTCGCTCGGACGTCGCCTCCCCGACCTTGCGGTACATGCGTTCGCGTACCGCGGCATGGAGACCCGGGCCGTGCCCGACCAGAGCGTCCAGGCCATCGCGCGTCGCAACGTGGCGGCCATGCGCGAGGTCGACGCCACCGGTCCCTACCGAATCCTGGGATATTCGTTCGGTGGCACGGTCGCACTCGAGATGGCGCGCCAACTCACCGTCGCCGGCGACGACGTCGAGCTCCTGGCACTGCTCGAACCGTCACTGGTGCTCCCCGACACGACCCGGGTCGAGCAGAGCCGCGCGTTCGCGAACCGGATCCACCAGCGTGCACTCGCCGCGCATCCCGGCGCCGATCTCGGCGCTCGTGTCGCCCGCGCACGTGCGCTCGCCCGCACCGGTGTGGAGTACGCGGCGCGCCAGGCGTACGTCTCGAGCGCCGGCATCGTCGCTCGGCGTGGCACCGACCAGCACGACGTCTTCTGGGAGCTCCACCTGCGCCTGCTGCGCGCGCACCGACCCGAGACATTCAGAGGACGGGTGCTCGTGTTCGGGTCGCCGCGGTACTTCGAAGCGGCCGCTCCCACCCTCGATCAACTCGTCCCGTCCGAATCGGCCGGTGGAATGCGGCGCGACGTACCCGTCGCGGGTGAGCACCTCGACCTGGTGCGCGAACCGAACGTCGCCGACGTCGCACGTGCGCTCGAACTCGGCATCACGATCGACGTGGAGCAGCGCGGACCGCGGTAGCCTCCCGGCTTACCGCGAGCACCCGGAGGGGCAGGTGTCGCAGGCGGCCGGTCCGTCCAGCACGACCAAGGGCATCGACAGCAGCGCGCTTCCGTTCGTCACCGTTCCGGACGCATTTCGGGCAGCTGTCGCACAACACCCCAACCGGCTGGCACTGCGCGACAACCACCGTTCGCTGACGTATCGCGAATTCGATCTCGCCTCCAATCGCGTGGCGAACCGCCTCCTCGAACTCGGTGACGACCGACCTCTTGTCGTCGTCGCGCCGATCGCCATCCGGTCGGTGCTGCTGATGCACGGGGCGTTGAAGACCGGCCGCTTGATCGCACCACTCGACCCCCGCTGGCCCGCGGAGCAGTGGCTCGAGATCGCGCACGCGACGAACGGTCGGCTGGTGCTCCCCGACGCGGCCACACGCGATCGCATGACGACCCTGCCGCCGGACGCAGTGCTGGCCGACGACCTCATGGGAGACGACGACGCCGACCCCGGCGTCGTCGCGGATCCCGAGGCACCGGTGTGTGTGTTCTTCACGTCGGGATCGACGGGAGCCCCGAAGGGCACCGTGATCGGCCACCAGACCCAGCTCCGCGCCCTGGACATGATGGAGATCCTTCCCGAGGATCGCTATGTGATCGCCGCGCCGATGGGATTCATCACCGGCGCGCTGTCGAGCATGGGGATCGTCTTGACGGGTGGGTCGGGTCACCTCTTCGACATCACCACCGAGGACATCTCGAGCATCCCGTCGTGGCTGTCGGCGCGCGAGATCACCATCATGCCGCTGAGCGTCACCCTGCTCGGCACGATCGCCGGTCTCGCCAACCAGGAGGGTCGCACCATCGACTCGCTCCGCTGGGTGAGTCACGGCGGCGAACCGGTGTCGGCCCAGCACATCGCCGAGTGCCGGCGGGCGTTCCCGAACGCCGACTTCCGGTACGGCTACGGCATGACCGAGACCGGCTGGGTGACCGACGGCGAGCTCTCCACTTCGACCGAACCCGTCGACGGCATCTATCCGGCCGGGCGACCCACCGCGTCGGTGCAGATCGAAATCGTCGACGCCGACGAACAGCCGCTCCCCGACGGCGACGAGGGTGAGATCTGGGTGACCGGACCGCAGGTCGCGTTCGGCTATTGGAACCAGCCTGCGCTCACGGCCGAGCGGTTCATCTTCCATCCCGACGGTCGCCGCACCGTGCGCACCGGCGACCGCGGCCGGTTCCGCGCCGACGGCACGCTCGAGGTCTGCGGGCGGATGGACCGCCGGGTGAAGGTGAACGGCCAACTCGTCGACCTCGCACTGGTCGAACACGAGGTGAGGCTGTTGCCCGCGGTGCGCGACGCCGTGGTGTCCTCGGTCCCGACCGACGACGGCGGCCATCGGGTCGTCGCGCACGTCGTCATCGACCGCGCCGAGCAAGCCACCGTCGGCGAGCTCCGTCGCGGCCTCGCGGGCCGAGTGCCCGAGTACGCGATGCCGCGCGCGTTCTTCCGCGTCGAAGACGTGCCGCAGACCAACTCGGGGAAGGTCGACCGAGCGTGGCTGCGGGAGAGCGCGGTGGGTGCGCTCCCGCTCGAGACCGACTACGTCGCACCCCGCGACGACCGCGAGCGCGCGGTGGCGCAACTGTTCGAACAGGTGCTCGCGGTCGAGCGTGTCGGGGTCCACGACAACTTCTTCGAGCTCGGTGGTGACTCCCTCTCCGTCGTCGATCTCCTCGCCGGCCTCTCCGACGACCTCGACCTCGAGCTCTCGGCCGGCGAGCTCCTCCAGGGCGCGACAGTCGAAGAGATCGGGGCGCGCCTGGGAACCCGCCACACGCCGCGGGCCCGCACGATCGTGCGCGTGAACGACGGCAGGGGCCGACCGCTGTTCTGCGTACCGGGAGGCGGCGACACGCCGGTGCAGTACCGACCGCTCGGACGTCGGCTGCCCGACATCGCTGTGTACGCGTTCGCGTACCGTGGACTGGACAGCCGCGCGGTTCCCGACCAGAGCGTCGCCGCCATCGCCCGGCGCAACGTCGCGGCCATGCGCGAGATCGACCCCCGCGGCCCGTACCGCATCCTCGGCTACTCCTTCGGCGGCGCCGTTGCGCTCGAGATGGCCGAGCAGCTCGTCGCGACCGGTGCCGAGGTCGAGCTGGTGGCGCTGGCCGAACCGTCGATCCCGGCGACCGCGCCTTCCCGTGTCGAGTCGAGCCTCGCCTTCGCCGGCCGCGTCCGTGACCGCGCGGTACAGGCCAACCCGGGCACCGACGTGCGCGCCCGGATCGAGCGCGGGATCGAGTGGGGGCGAGCTGCTGCCGCGTACGGTGCGCGACAGCTCTACCTTGCGAGCGCGGGCGTCGTCCGTCGGCGGGGACTCGAGCAGCACGAGATGTTCCTCCACCTGCACACGCGCTTGTTCCGCGCGCACGTCGTCGAGCCGTACACGGGTCGCACGATGCTCGTCGCGAGCCCGCAGTACTTCGCCGACACCCAGGAGACGGTCGACCGGGTGCTCCCGCCGGAGTCGGTGGGCGGCCGCCGGCACGACCTCCAGGTGCAGGCCGAGCACCTCGATCTCATGCGCGAGCCGAACGTCGCCGCAGTCGCACGAGCGCTCGACGTGCTCCTCGCGACCGAATCGCCCTGAACCCAGGTCACCCGACGCCGGGGTGCAGGCCTCTCACGACGTCAGACCTGGCACGCGGAGCAGAAGAAGGTGGAGCGCCCCGAGACGCGCTCACGCATCACGATGTGCCGACAGCGCGGGCACGACTGTCCCTCGCGTGCGTACACGTTGTGGAACTGCTGGTACTCCCCGGGCCGGCCGAAGAGGTCGACGTACTGCTCGTCGGCCAACGACGACCCGCGGTGCTTCACGGCCTCCTGCAGTATCTCCATCATCGACCGGTAGAGACGCCGCACCTCCTCCGACGTGAGCGCGTCGCTCATGCGATCCCAGCGCAGCCCCGCGCCCCAGAGGATCTCGTCGCTGTAGATGTTGCCGATGCCGGCGATGAACTTCTGGTCCATCAGCAACGGCTTCAGCTTGGCGTGGCGAGCCGCGAGCATCTGGCCGAAGTACTCCCACGACAACGCCGTCTCGAGCGGGTCGATACCGAGGTGCGCGAGCTCGGTGACGTCCTTCTCGACGGTGTCGGCCTCGGTGACGAACATCTCGCCGAACGTGCGCGGGTCGACGAAGCGCAGCTGGCCGCCCTGTGTGAACGTGATCACGACGTGCGTGTGCTTCGCCATCGGGTCGCGCGAACTCTTGGTCCGGATGAGTTGCCCCGACATCCCGAGATGCACCACCAAGACGTCGTCACCGTCGAGCCGCAGCAGCAGGTACTTGCCCTTCCGCTCGACGCCGGTGATCTTGTGGTTCACCAACCGCTGCGCGAACTGCTTGCGGTTGTGGTGACGGCGGACGGAACGCATGCCGTCGACGTCGACCGCTTTGATCTTCTTGCCCACGACCTCACGGTCGAGGTCTCGTCGCAAGACCTCGACCTCCGGCAGCTCAGGCATCTCCCACCCCGATACGGTCCCCCCGGTCGGGCGGGGCGCCGTTCGCCTCGCCTTGCAACCGTTCCCACGCGATCTGTGCCGCCGCCTGCTCGGCCGCCTTCTTCGAGCGCCCCTCCCCGGCGCCGTACTCCTCGTTGCGGAGGAAGACCGCAGCGAAGAAGCGCTTCGAGTGATCGGGGCCCTCGTGACGTACCTGGTAGCGGGGCAACTGGTCGCACCGTCGGGCTGCGAGTTCCTGCAGCCGCGTCTTGTAGTCCTGCCCGCCCGGGCCGGTCGCCTGTTCGCGGATCCGGGGCTCGAGCAGCGCGAGCACGAGTTGGGTCGCGGGTTCGAACCCACCGTCGAGGTACACCGCGGCGATGACCGCCTCCATCGCGTCGGCGAGGATCGACGGCTTGGCTCGCCCGCCAGAGGCGTCCTCACCCTTGCCGAGGCGCAACGACAGTCCGAGATCGAGCTCCTCGGCGATCGCCGCGAGCGTGGCGGCGCTCACCACCGACGCGCGCAACTTGGCCAGCTCGCCCTCGGGCAGCTGCGGGTACTCCTCGAACGTGAAGCGGGTGACCACGAGCCCGAGCACCGAGTCGCCCAGGAACTCGAGTCGTTCGTTCGACTCCTCCACGCCCTGTTCGGCGCAGTACGAGCGGTGCGTGAGCGCGCGGTCGAGGAGATCGTGGTCGACGAACGTCCAGCCCAGTGCGAGCTGCAAGCGTGCGTCGAGTGCCGGGTCGACGGCACCGCCCCCCCGAGCTGCTGCCATCAGACCGAGCGTCGCCGGGTCACGAGGAGGTCCCTGTACTCAAACGGTGCACGACGTAGTCGACTGCGTCGCGCACCGTCTTCAGGTCACCGAGGTCTTCGTCGTCGATGCTGAAGCCGACGGTGCGCTCGCCCAGTTCCTCTTCCAACGCCTCCACGAGCTCGATGAGCGCGAGCGAATCGGCGTCGAGGTCGGCGGCGAAGTCGGAGTCCATCGAGATGCGGTCCTCATCGATCTCGAGGATCTCGGCCAGGCGCTCCCGGATGATCCGGAACACGTCGTCGGGACCGATCGGGCTGTGCTCCACGTGGGTCTCAGCCGGCATCGGCGATGGCTCCCTTCATCCGTTCGACCACCTTGGCCTCCACACACTCCCGCGCGCGGCGCACGGAATTGCGGATGGCGCGGGCATTCGACGATCCGTGGGCGATCACGCAGATGCCGTCGACACCCAGCAGCACGCACCCGCCCTCGGAATCGGGGTTGAGCGTGTCGGCCTGCTCGAGCAGCGCAGGCATCACGATCTCGGACGCCTGCTGCAGCTCGGGGGTGGACATGAGGGTGTCGAACACGAGGCGCGCGGTGCCACGGATGGCGCCCTCGACCGTCTTGAGCGCGATGTTGCCCGTGAAGCCGTCGGTGACGATCACGTCGACGGTGTCCTGCATGAAGTCGCGGCCCTCGACGTTGCCGATGAACCCGGGCATCGACGTGAGCATGGGGTAAACGGCCTTGCGGAGGTCGTCGCCCTTGCCCGGCTCCTCGCCGTTGGACAGGAGTCCGACGCGGGGTACGTCGATGCCGAGGTGGATGCGCGCGTACTCGCGCCCCATCACCGCGAACTGCCGGAGCCACTCGGCGGTGCAGTCGACGGTGGCGCCGCCGTCGACCAGGATCTGCGGCGCGCGTCCGGGCACCGGGATCGGCACCGCGATCGCCGGTCGGGCAGCACCTTTGATGCGCCCCATGCGTAGGAGCGCGGCGGCCATGGCCGCGCCGGTGTTGCCTGCGCTCGTCATCGCGTCGGCCTTGCCGTCGCGCACGAGCTCCGCGCTCACCACGATCGACGAGTCCTTGCGCGTGCGCACCGCCGCCGGCGGATCGTTCATGCCCACGACCTCGGAGGCGGGCACGACCTCCACGCCGCTCACCCCGCTGGGGAGCAAGGGCGCGATCGCGTCTTCGATCCCGACGAGCAGGACGCGGACGTCGAGCTCCTCGGCAGCCTGGATCGCGCCCGCGACGATCTCGCCGGGGGCGAGGTCGCCCCCCATCGCGTCGACGGCAATGGTGATGGGCACGGTCGCGCTACTCGACGTCGATCACCTGGCGGCCACCGTACGCGCCGCAGTTGCCACACACGATGTGCGGCTGCTTCACCGCACCGCAGTTGGGGCACGTGGAACGGGCGGGCGCGGACAACCTCCAGTTGGAGGCGCGTCGCTGACGCGTCTTCGCCCGGGGGGTCTTGCGCTTCGGGACTGCCATCGCTTGCTCCTACTTGCTGTCTGAGAGATCGAGGCCGGAAAGATCGAGGTTGGAGAGTGCCGCCCACCGCGGATCGACGGGCGCGTCGTCGTCGGGGCCGTCGTGAGCGCCGTCGCCGAGTCGGTCGTCGGCGCCGACGAGCACCCCGGGCAACTCGGCCGGAGTGCAGTCGTCACGCTCGCACGCCGGGGCGAGCGGGAGCTCCAGGATGAGCGCATCGCGCACGAGCTGCTCGAGGTCGAGCTCGTGGCCCTGGAGGGGATAGGTGTCGCCGTCGACGGGGTGCGACTCGTACAGCTCGGCGACACCGACCGTGAGATCGGCGGCGAGCTCGCGCAGGCACGTGCTGCACTCGCCTTCCCAGCGCGCGTGCAGCTCGCCCCGGGCCACGATGCCGTCGGGAACGCGCTCGAGGACGAGGTCGAGGCGCACCGGCTCGACGATGCGGGCGACAGGGGTACCGAGGTCGGCGAGCGCGGCTTCGAGGTGCAGTGGACGGCGCGCGCCGGGATGCGTCAGGAGGTCGGCGACGTCGATGCGGAATTCACTCATGATGCGGCCTGCGAGCACGGGAACCGGGGGCGCTCCGGTACCGGAGGAACCCCTGGTGAGGAGGGTGTTGAGGAGGTCGTCGGCCATGTCGGGCCGGTGAGCGAGGATAGCAGTCGTCGAATTGGTCCGGACGTACGCCGCGATCCGCCCGATTCGTCCGGAATCGGCAGGAAGACCGCGAAGCGGCTACTCGCGTCTTGTTGCGGCTACTCGCCGTCCTGGTCGAAGACCGCGGGGTCGTCGGTGTCGTACATCGACTCGAGCCCGGTGTGGTCGTCGGGGAGATCGGTGGGGAGCGGCTCCACCACCGCCTGCAACTGCTCGCGCCCCTTCACGACCGTCGCCATGGTGCGCTCGAGCACGACCTCGAACGCGGCGAGCTTCTGGTCGATGTAGTCCTCGGCCTCGTGGCGCAGCCGGCGACTGTCGGCCTCGGCCTGCGAGATCACCTGCTGGGCGACCCGGCGCGCCTCGCGTGCGACCTCGGTGCGCTCGACCATGCGCTCGGCCTGCACCCGACCCGCCTCGACGATGTCCTCGGCGTCGCGGCGCGCCTGCACGAGGTACTCGTCGCGCTCCTTGAGCAACCAACGCGCGTGGCGCAGCTCCTCGGGCATCGACGCCAGCGCTTCGTCGATGAGCTCGAGGGTCTCCTCGCGGTTCACGAGCACCGACGCCGACATGGGCATCGTGCGCGCGGTGTCGATGATGTCGCGCAGCTCGCGCAGGATCGTCTCGAGGTCGTAGGCCTGCTGATCGCTCACGACGGCTCGGTCTCCGCGGCCTTGCGCTCGGCCCACCGCTCGGTGAGGCGCTTCGCCACCTTGGGCGGGACCATGCCCGACACGTCGCCACCGAAGCGCGCCACCTCACGCACCAGGCTCGACGAGAGGAACGAGTACTGCGGGCTGGTGGAGATGAAGAAGGTGTCGATGCCCGACAGCTGCTGGTTCATCTGCGCCATCTGGAGCTCGTAGTCGAAGTCGCTGACGGCGCGGAGGCCCTTGACGATCGCCTCGGCCCCGTGTTGCTTGGCGAACTCCACGAGCAGGCCCTTGAAGAACAGGATGCGCACATTGTCGAGGTGGGCGATCTCCTCGCCCAGCATCTCCTGGCGTTCTTCCAGTGTGAACAGCGACGCCGTCTTCTGCGGGTTGCGGATGACCGCGACGATGACGTCGTCGAAGTGCCGGGCGGTGCGCTCGATGATGTCGAGGTGTCCGTTGGTGACGGGATCGAACGAACCCGGGCAGAGAGCGGTGGCCACTCGGTTGCTCCTGTTGCTCCTGTTGGACAGCGGGGCGCGGGTCAGGACGCGTGCGCGACGACCAGGAGCGTATCGCCGTAGGCCCGCTCCTTCTCGATACCCCACCCGCCGGGCAGCGTCACCGGTTCGCCCGACTTGGGTCGCTCGACCACGACCGTCCCGCCCACGGTGACCGCTCCGGTGGCCGCGAGGGCGGCGAGGACGGCAGCCACCTCGTCGCTCGGGACCTCGTACGGAGGGTCGAGGAACACCAGGTCGAACGGGCCGTCGGCGATCGGCACGGTCACGAACCGGGCGACATCGACCCGCTGGACCCGGGCAACCGTCGCGAAGCTCGTCGTCTCGAGGTTGGCCCGGATGGCCGCCGCGGCGGCGGCGTCGCGGTCGACCAGCACCGCGCTCGCCGCGCCGCGCGACAGTGCCTCGATCGCGAGCGCACCGCTCCCCGCGTAGAGGTCGAGCACGGTCGCGTCACGCACCCGATCGGCCCCGAGCGACGAGAACAACGCCTCTTTCAGCCGGTCGGTCGTGGGGCGCGCACCGCCCTTCGGCGCCACCAGCTTGCGGCCGCCCGCCGTTCCCGCGATCACCCGCAATGCCACGGCTCCAAGCTATGGGCCGTCACACTCTGACGCTCTCGCCGACATTCGTCGACGAGTCAGAGCGAGTAGTCGAACACCATCCGCTCACCGTCGGCGTCCATGACAATCGAGCCGGTGCCGGTGATGCCGGCCAGCTCGCCGGTGCCGCTGTTCGGCACGATGAGGAAGAACTCGTCGCTGCGATCGCTGCCGGTCGTGGTCGCGGAGTGCGCGAAGTTGAACGTGCCGCGCCGACCGTCGACTTCGCCCTCGAACGCCTCCATCGCGACGTAGGTCCCCACGCCGGTCTCCTGCGAGAACGCGAAGCTGAACTGCGTGAGCGAGCGCCCCTCGACGGCGCCGGTGAACGTCTTCACCATGTGCGCGTGGCCGGTGCCGAGCGCAGTGGTGACCTCGCTCGCGTAGTCGGTGGGCGTGAAGTCGGAGACGCTGAACGCGCCGATCGCGGTGGGCATGCGACGACGCTACCTACGACTTGAACAGGCGTCAGCTCTTGAAGAGGAACTCGACCGACTCGCCGAGGAGGTCGGTGACCTCTTCGCGCAGCTGGGCGTTGCGCACGAGGTCGGGGTCGTCGTCGAGCAGGTCCTCGGCCACGGCGCGCGCTTCGAACACGATGGCTTCGTCCTGCGGGAGGCGCCCGAGCTTGAGGTCGTTCATGCCGGCCTGGCGCTCGCCGAACACCTCGCCCGCACCGCGGATGGCGAGGTCGCGCTCGGCGAGTTCGAAGCCATCACCCGACTCGGTCATCGCCTCCATGCGCGCCTCGCCGTGCGGCGTGGTCGGCTCCGCGAGCAGGTAGCAGAAGCTCTTGTGCTTGCCGCGGCCGATGCGACCGCGCAACTGGTGGAGCTGGAGCAGACCGAAGCGGTCGGCGTCCTCGACGACCATCACGGTCGCGTTGGGGACGTCGACGCCCACCTCGATGACGGTCGTGGCCACGAGCACATCGGTGGTGTGTTCGCGGAAGGCGCGCATCGCGGCTTCCTTGTCGGCCGCCGGCATCTGGCCGTGCAGCAGCCCGATGCGCAGCCCGGCCAGCTCCTCGTGCTTCAGGCGCTCGAACTCCTCGGTGGCGGCCTTGGCCTCGAGCTTGTCGGAGCCCTCCACGAGTGGGCAGACCACGTAGGCCTGCCGCCCTTCGGCCACCTGCGTGCGCACGAGGTCGTAGACCGCGACCCGTTCGAGTGGTCCCCCGCCCACGACGGTCGTCTCGATCGGCGAGCGTCCCGCGGGCAGGTGACGCAGCTCGGTCTTGTCGAGGTCGCCATAGATGAGCATCGCCGCGGTGCGCGGGATCGGCGTGGCCGTCATCACCAGGACGTCGGGCGAGTCGCCCTTGCCGCGCAGCAGGTCACGCTGCTCCACGCCGAAGCGGTGCTGCTCGTCGATCACGGCGACGCCCAGGTTCGCGAACTCGACGCCGCCGTAGATGAGCGCGTGGGTGCCGACGAGGATGTCGATGGTGCCGGCGCGCAGACCGTCGGCGATGCGACGACGCTCCGCCGCCGATGTGCGATTGGTGAGCAACGCGACGGCGACGGGTCGTTCGCCGAGCAACGACCCCTCTTCGACCACGCTGAGCTCACCGAGCAACCCGCGCATCGTGAGCTCGTGCTGCTCTGCCAGCACCTCGGTGGGGGCCATGAACGCGCCCTGGTATCCGCCCTGCACGGCCATGAGCAGCGCGCTCAGCGCGACGATCGTCTTGCCCGAACCCACTTCGCCTTGCAGCAGCCGGTGCATCGGCGCCGGCTTCGCCATGTCGACCGCGATCTGCGCGATGGCGGCCGACTGGTCGTCGGTGAGGGGGAAGGGCAGTGCGGCATGGAACGCTGGCATCAGCTCGCCGTCGACCGCGTGCACGATGCCGGTCTCCTCGGCGGCGAGCGCGCGCTTGCGGGCGACCAGCGCGAGTTGCATGCGCAGGAACTCGTCGAACTTGAGCCGCTGGGCGGCGGCGATCTTGTCGGTCATCGTCGCCGGACGGTGGATGTCGTTGTAGGCGCGGCCGCGGTCGACGAGGTCGTGGTCGGCGCGCAGCTTCACGTCGAGCGGATCGGCGAAGCCGCGCGCCTCGGTGCGTTGCAGGCACGACGCGACTGCGCGCCGGAGCTGCCAGGTGTGCACCTCGGCCTTCCCCGACTGCGGGTACACGGGGACGATCGCACCGGTGACGTCGGACGACGCCTCCGGATCGGCGAGCACGTCGACGACGGGGTTGGTCATCTGCCGCTTGCCCCGGTAGCTCTCGACCTTCCCGAACAGCGACACCTGCGTCCCGGGCCGCAGCTGACGCTCGCGCCAGCCCTGGTTGAAGAACACGATCTCGAGCAGTCCGGTGCCGTCGTAGACCGTTGCGTTGACGATGGTGCGCTTGCGGTCGCGCGTGCGCCGGGCGTGGATCGACTTCACCTCGGCGTCGACGGTCGCCTCGTCGCCGATG
Source organism: Acidimicrobiia bacterium (assembly GCA_036502765.1). Taxonomy (GTDB): domain Bacteria; phylum Actinomycetota; class Acidimicrobiia; order IMCC26256; family DASPTH01; genus DASUAS01. Next base: position 15,592 of record DASXXX010000173.1, read on the forward strand.
GCGAGCTCGTGGATCTCGGCCCGCTCGGTGCGGTCGAGATACCGGCGCGGGTAGTGCTCGAGCAGGTCGAGCACCGTCTCGATGCCCATGTCGGCGAGCCCGGCGCGCAGCTTGTCGCCGACCGCCTTCAGGTCGGTGACGGGTCGCGCCGCCAGGTCGCGCAGGGTGAGGGGGCCCGGGTCGAGGGTGGCGCCCACCGGCGCTACTCGACGCCGACGAGGTACGGGTAGAGCGGCTGGTCGCCGCGGTGCACCTCGACCTCGACGTCCGGGTGCACGTCGGCAAGATGCTCCACGAGGCGGGCGGTGTCGTCGGTGTCGGCCTCGGCGCCCACGATGATCGTGACCAGTTCGGCGTCGTCGCCGATCAGCACGTCGACCAGCGCGACGGCCGCGTCGAGCGCCGACTTCACCGCGACCTGGATACCGTCGCGCGTGATGGCGATCCAGTCGCCGTCGACGATCGGCCCGCACTCCGCAACGCTGTCGCGCACCGCCTGCGTGACCTCACCCGCCCGGACGCGCGCCGCCGCCTCGGTCATCGCGGCCTGGTTGGCGTCGAGCGACGCGTCGGCGTCGTACGCGACGAGCGCGCCCAGAGCCTCCACCACGGCCGCGGTGGGGACCACCACCACCGGCAGATCGGTGAGGCCGGGCACCTGCTCGGCCACCGGCACGATGTTCTTGTTGTTGGGAAGCACGACCACGCCCTCGGCCGCGCACGCGTCGACGGCCTCGAGGATCTGTGCGGTCGACGGGTTCATCGACTGTCCGCCCGCGACGACCTGCTGCACGCCGAGTCCCATCAGGAGGTCGCGCAGGCCGTCGCCCACTGCCACCGCGACCACCGCGGTGGTCACCGGCGTGACCGAAGCCGCAGCTGCCGAAGGGTCGATGGGCTCGGCGTGGTGGCCGACCTGCTCGAGCAGATCGGTGACGCGGATGTCGCGCGGACGCCCGATGGCGATGCCGGCTTCGATGGCGGCGCCGATGTCGTCGGTGTGCACGTGGCAGTTCCAGAGTCCGTCGCCACCGACCACGACGATCGAGTCGCCGAGGTCGCCCCACGCGGACTTGAAGCCGTCGATCTGTTCGTCGGGCGCATCGAGGAAGAACATCACCTCGTAGCGGAGATCGGCGATGCCTCCCTCATGGCTCGCTCCGCTCGCTCCGACCGTGACCTTGGCGTTCACCGCTTCGGCGGCCGGGAGCGGTGTGCCGCTCACGACGTGCAGGCACGACGCGATGAGCAACTCGAACCCGCGTCCACCGGCGTCGACCACTCCGGCCTCGCGCAGCACCGGCAGCAGGTCGGGCGTGCTCGCCACCGCGTCGCGCGCGGCGCCCGCGGCGCGCTCGAGCACCCCCGCCAGCGTGGTCTCGCCCTCGCTCACCGCCCGCTCCACCGACTCGGCCGCGACGCGCACGACGGTGAGGATGGTGCCCTCGACCGGCCGCAGCACCGCCTCGTAGGCGGCATCCGCGGCCCGTCGCAACCCGGCGGCGACGTCGGCGCCCGACACCGCGTCGAGCGGTGCGAACGTGTCGGCCATGCCCCGCAGTATCTGGGAGAGGATCACGCCCGAGTTGCCGCGGGCACCCATGAGCGACCCGTGGCGGATCGCCTCGCACACGCGTTCCATGGAGTCGGTCTCCATTGGGGCCACCTCCGGCGACCCGTCCAACTCGCCCACGACCGACTCGAGCGTGAGCGCCATGTTCGTACCGGTGTCGCCGTCGGGCACCGGATACACGTTGAGGGCGTTGAGCTCGTCCTGATGGGTGCGCAGCGCGTCGCGGTACGTGGACACGATCCGTCGCAGGTCGCCAGGGGCCAACTGCTGCAGGACCGTCACGGCTGGGATCGTACCTGGCCCACTGCTATCCTCGACCGTTCGTCCCGGTCTACAGCAAGGGTTCCAGTCATGGCGTCGGTTTGCGAGGTGTGCGGCAAGAAGCCGCAGTTCGGTAAGCGCATCAGCCACTCGCACCGGCGTACCAACCGTCGCTGGAACCCGAACGTGCAGAAGGTCCGGGCCATCGTCAACGGCTCGCCGAAGCGGCTCCACGTGTGCACCTCCTGCCTCAAGGCAGGCAAGGTCCAGAAGCCCTAGCGCGGTCGGGCTGTCGTGCAGGGCGTCGTCCGCATGTTCGACCCGATCTCGGGTGAGGGCATCGTCGTGAACGAGGCCGACCGCGCCGAGCTGGCCTTCGCCGCCGACGCGCTCGAGGGCTCGCTCTTCCAGACCCTGCGCCAGGGTCAGCGCATCAACTTCGACCTCGACGCCGACGGTCGCGCCATCAAGGTGCGGTTCGGCTCCGAAGTCGACATGGGTCTCCCCAGCGCCCAGGTCTGATCCGCCCGCTGCGTCACCCCAGGCGGCGCACCTTCGGCCGTCGACCATTTCGGGTTGGCGGAGAGCTCACCGATACAGTTGTCGGCACCCATTTTTCTCCTGGAGGCGCAGCGTGGCGCTCGTGCAGGCACCCACCCGAAATGCCCGACTGCTCGCGTGGGTCGACGAGATGGTCGAGCTGTGCCAGCCGGACGACGTCCACTGGTTCGACGGGTCCGACGAAGAGCACGCCCTCCTGTGCAAGCAGCTGGTCGACGCGGGCACGTTCACCGAGCTCGATCCGGCCAAGCGGCCCGATTCCTACTGGGCGCACTCCGACCCGAGCGACGTCGCCCGGGTGGAGGACCGCACCTTCATCTGCTCGGCCGACGAGGCCGATGCCGGGCCCACCAACAACTGGAAGGCCCCGGCGGAGATGCGGACCAAGCTCGACGAGCTGTTCCGTGGCTCGATGAAGGGCCGCACCATGTACGTGGTGCCCTTCAGCATGGGCCCGCTCGGTTCGCCCCTCTCCTACATCGGCGTCGAGATCACCGACTCGCCGTACGTCGCGGTGAGCATGCGCACGATGACCCGCGCCGGGCAGGCCGCGCTCGACGTGCTCGGCCCCGACGGTGAGTTCGTGCCCTGCGTGCACTCGGTCGGCGCGCCGCTCGCCGGCGGCGAGGCCGACGTGCCGTGGCCGTGCAACGCCGTGGAGAAGTGGATCGTGCACTTCCCCGAGACGCGCGAGATCTGGTCGTACGGCTCCGGCTACGGCGGCAACGCGCTGCTGGGCAAGAAGTGCTTCGCGCTGCGCATCGCGTCGGTGATCGCGCGCGACGAGGGCTGGCTGGCCGAGCACATGCTCGTGCTGAAGATCACGAGCCCCGAGGGCCGCGTCAAGTACCTCGCTGCCGCGTTTCCCTCGGCGTGCGGCAAGACCAACCTCGCCATGCTCATCCCCAGCATCCCGGGCTGGACGGTCGAGACCATCGGCGACGACATCGCGTGGATGAAGTTCGGCGACGAAGGTCGCCTGCACGCCATCAACCCCGAGTTCGGGTTCTTCGGCGTGGCGCCCGGCACCAGCGAGCACTCCAACCCCAACGCGCTGCACACCATGGACACCAACACGGTGTTCACCAACACCGCGCTCACCGACGACGGCGACGTGTGGTGGGAGGACCTCACCGACGAGCCGCCTGCGCACCTCACCGACTGGAAGGGTGAGTCGTGGACGCCCGCGTCGGGCACACCGGCCGCGCACCCGAACTCGCGCTTCACCGTGCCCGCGTCGCAGTGCCCGTCGATCGCCCCCGAGTGGCAGGACCCGAAAGGCGTGCCGATCTCGGCGTTCCTCTTCGGCGGCCGTCGCGCCACCACCGTGCCGCTGGTGTTCGAGTCGCACTCGTGGCAGCACGGCGTGCTCGTCGCCGCCACCATGGGCTCGGAGAAGACCGCCGCCGCGTCCGGCGGGCTCGGTGAGCTGCGCCGTGACCCGTTCGCGATGCTGCCGTTCTGCGGCTACAACATGGCCGACTACTTCACCCACTGGCTGAGCATGGCCCAGCGCACCGACGAGGCGTCGCTCCCGTCGATCTACGGCGTGAACTGGTTCCGCAAGGGTGACGACGGCAAGTTCCTCTGGCCCGGCTTCGGTGAGAACTCCCGCGTGCTCGAGTGGATCTGCCGCCGTCTCGACGGCGACGCGTCCGGTACCGACACCGCCATCGGTGTGGTGCCCGGTCCCGACGACCTCGACCTCGACGGGCTCGACCTGCCCGCCGCCGACGTCGCCGCCGCGCTCGCGGTCGACACCGCTGCGTTCAAGGCCGAGATCCCCGGTATCCGCGAGTACTTCGCCGACTTCGGCGACCGCATGCCGCGGGAGCTGCTCGAGCAGCTCGACGCGCTCGAGGCACGTCTCTCGTAGGCCGGCCCTCGCGGCCCGCCGTCGGAGGCGGCAGGTGCGACACGGCGTTACGCTCGGACCCTCGACTTCGATCGCCAGCCCATGACCACGGGGGTTCGCCGATGAGCGTCACCGCGTACGTGCTGATCCAGACCGAGGTCGGACGGGCCGAGAGGGTCGCCAGCGCGGCGCGTGACATCCCCGGTGTGGTGGCCGCCGACAACGTCGCCGGGCCCTACGACGTGATCGTCAAGACCGAGGCCGACACGCTCGACGAGCTCGGCCGGCTCGTGGTGTCGGCGATCCAGAAGGTCGAAGGCATCACCCGCACCTTCACCTGCCCCATCGTCAATCTCTGACCCCCATTTGGCGTGGCCAACCCGCGATTATCGCGGGGTACCCACGCCAAAACGCGGCTTGTAACTAGCGCTGGCGGCCGGCGCGCTCGGCGCGGCGGGCGTGGCGGGCGAGCGCGAGGCCGATGAGGCGGTCGAGCAGCTCGGAGTAGGGCACGCCGGTGGCTTCCCAGAGGCGCGGGTACATCGAGATCGGCGTGAATCCCGGGATGGTGTTCACCTCGTTCGCGACGAACGCTCCGTCGTCCCGCAGGAACAGGTCGACACGAGCCATCGCCTCGCACCGGCACGCCTCGAAGGCCTCCCGCGCGAGCACCTGGGCCCGGGCGAGCTGCTCGTCGGTGAGGGGTGCGGGCACGAGCAGTTCAGCGTCGTCGGCCTCGTACTTGTCGGCGTAGGAGTAGAAGTCGTCACCGGGGATGATCTCCCCTGCCACCGACACCGCGGGCGGGTCGTCGCCGAGCACCGCGAGCTCGATCTCGCGCCCGACGATCGCCTCCTCCACGACGATCCACTCGTCGTAGGAGAGCGCGAGGTCGACGGCCTCGTCGAACGCGGCCCGGTCACGCGCCTTCGACACCCCGACCGATGACCCGAGGTTGGCCGGCTTCACGAAGCACGGGTACCTGAGCTCGCTGTCGACCTGCGCGACGAGCGCGGCGCGATCGTGACCGTCGCGGAACTCGATCGTGCGCGCGTACGGCAGGCCCGCCGACGCGAACGCGCGCTTCATCATCAGCTTGTCCATCGCGACCGCGGAGCCGACGACACCTGAACCCACGTAGGGCAGGTCGGCGAGCTCGAGCAGCCCCTGCACGGTGCCGTCCTCGCCGTAGGGACCGTGGAGAAGGGGGAACACGACGTCGACGTCGAGCGCGCCCACCGCGGGCGCGACGTCGCCGTCGACCGCGAACGCGCTCGGCAGCGCCGCCGGACCGGCGGCGATGGCGCGCTGCGCGGAGTCGGCGAGCAACCAGCGGCCGTCGGTGGTGATCGCCACCGGCACGACCTCGTAGCGATTCGGATCGAGCGCACGGGCCACCGCGACCGCGGTCACGCGCGACACGTCGTGCTCGGCCGAGCGACCACCGAAGAGCAGCAACACCCGCTGGCGCGTCGAGCCGGTCATGCGTCAGCCCGCCTGCAGCACGGCCCGGATCCCGAGCCCCATCAGGAACAGGCCGACGAGCCCGTAGAACATCTCGGTGCGGCCGCGCATCTGGCGACGGTACTGGTAGGCGATGCCCACGGTGAGGAACGC
>DASXXX010000174.1:0-6501 GCA_036502765.1 Acidimicrobiia bacterium
AGCCAGACGTCGCTCAACTACTTCGGCACCACCTTCTGGCCGAGCCAGGACGAGTACGTCAAGCCGGCGATCGGTGGCGCGTCGCTGTTCCAGAACAACTCGCGCGTCCTCCTCAACAGCGCCTACTCGGGCATGTTCGACCGTCACCCGGATCTGAAGATGGTGTCGGTCGAGAGCGGCATCGGTTGGATCCCGTTCATGCTCGAGGCGATGGATTACGAGCTCGAGGAGAACGCGCCCGAGTACGCGAAGAAGCTGAAGAAGGCTCCGTCGGAGTACTTCCGCGACCACTGGTACGCGACGCTCTGGTTCGAGCAGGGCCGCGGCGGTCTGCAGAACCTGATCGACACCGTGGGCGAGGACAACATCATGTTCGAGACCGACTGGCCGCACCCCACGTGCCTGTACCCGAGTCCACTCGCAGCAGTCGAGGAGAAGATCGCCGCGCTCCGACCGGAGACCCAGCGCAAGGTGATGGGCGACACCGCGATCGAGCTGTACCGGCTCGCGGACTGAACAGCCGATGCCGAGGACCGACGTCGACGGAGTGTCGATCGCCTACGAGATCGTCGGCGAGATCAGCGGTGAAGGGCGGCCGTGGGTCCTGACCCCGGGCGGTCGCTTCAGCAAGGACTACCCCGGTGTGCGCGGGCTCGCGGTCGCGTTGGCCGAACACGGCAATCGGGTCCTCATCTGGGACCGTCCGAACTGCGGCGAGTCGGAGGTGTGCTTCCGCGGCGACTCGGAGTCGGAGATGCAGGCTGACATCCTCGCCGGACTGCTCCGGAAGCTGGAGATGGCGCCTGCGGTGGTCATCGGCGGGTCGGGCGGCGCGCGCGTCTCGCTGCTCGCGGCCAACCGGCACCGTGACGTCGCCAGTGCACTCGCGATCTGGTGGATCAGCGGCGGCGTCTACGGCCTGTTGTCGTTGGCCGGCTACTACTGCGCGCCGGCGGTGCCCGCGGTGTGGAACGACGGCCTGGAAGCGGTGATGTCGATCCCGAGCTTCGAAGAGACGTTCATGCGCCACCCACCGAACCGCGAGCTGCTGCTGGCCCAGGATCCACACGAGTTCATCGCCACCATGGAGCGATGGATGGAGGCCTACTGCAGCTGCGGCGGCGAGCTCGTCCCCGGACTGCCCGACGACGAAGCGCGCGCGCTCGACATCCCGGCGCTGGTGTTCCGCAGCGGCGCGTCGGACCCCAACCATCCACGCGAGACGTCGGAGCAGGTGGCGGAGCTCCTGCCGGACGCGCAGTTGGTCGAACCCCCGTGGCCCGACACCGAGTGGATCGACCGGGCCGCGGGCAAGTGGCAGGGCTTCGAACGCTGGCCGCTCCTCGCCCCGCAGCTCACCGAGTGGGCGAGCGCGACTCTCGACTGACGGCGCCACTCCCCGGTTTCGGCGTGGTCAACCCGCGATTATCGCGGGGTAGCCACGCCAAATGGTTCCGCTAGAGCGCGGAGACGTCGAGGTAGGGCGGGGGCTCGCCGCCGCCGTGGACCGCGAGGTTGGCGCCGCTGACGTAGGCGGCCAGCGACGACGAGAGGAAGACGCACGCGTCGCCGATGTCCTCGGGATTGGCGATGCGTCCGAGCGGCACCGTCAGGCCGACCTGGGCGATGCCCTCCTCGTCGCCGTAGAAGAGGTGCGACTGCTCGGTGCGCACCATACCCGCGGTCACGTGGTTCACCCGCACCTTGGGCGCCCACTCCACCGCGGTGGTCTGCGTGAAGTTCACCAGCCCGGCCTTGGCGGCACCGTAGGCCGCGGTCTGCGGCGTCGGCCGCTGCCCGCTCACGCTGCCGATGTTGACGATGGAACCGCCGCGCTCCTGCAGCTGCATCCAGTGGTTGGCGCGCTGGGAGCAGAAGATCGCCGCGAACAGGTTCAGCGCGATGATGCGTTCGGTGAAGCGCGGCTTCGCGGTCGTGGTGTCGGCCGGCGGCGCGCCACCGGCGTTGTTCACCAGCACGTCGAGGCGACCGAGGCGCCCGACGACCTGGTCGACCATCGCCCACGCGGCGTCGCCGTCGCGCAGGTCGACCCCGAACCACTCCCAGCCATCGGGCAGCGCCACCTCGGGCTCGTTCCGCGAGCACACTGCGATCGACGCTCCGGCGTCGGCGAGTCGCTGCGCGATCCCCCGCCCCACGCCCTTCGTGCCGCCGGTGACCAGCACCACCTGACCGGCGAGGTCGATGGTGATCGCCATCAGCGGTTCTGGGCGGTCGGTGCACCCAACTGCGCCTCACGCTGGCGCGTGGTCGAGAACTCCGGATCCTTGTCGAACTCGGGGAGCACGTACTTGCCGAACGTCTCCACCGACTCGATGGCGGCGTCGAACGGGGTGTCGTCGGACAGGACTCCGAAGGACACCTGGTCGGCGCCGATCGCCTCGTAGTTGCGCATCGTGTTGATCGCCTCTTCGGGCGTCCCCACCGCGATGGCGCCCATCTCGATGGCCTTGTTCACCTGCGCGAGCGGAATCGGCGGCTTCAGCGTCGGCACCTTGTCGATGCCCGCGGTCTGCGGGAACGAGTCGAGGTACTTGGCGACCAACGACGTGTGGTAGTCGGTCTGGGTGTTGCGGAACACCTCGCGCGCGCGGTCACCGTCTTCCATGGTCAGCATCGCGGTGGTGACCATCACGTTGTTGTTGACGTAGCCGCCGACGGGATCGGCGTCTTCGATCGTGGTCTTGTAGATGTCGATCAACGGCTTGAGCGCCTCGGCGCCGGCGAAGCTGAAGCACAGCACGCCGATGCCCATGCGCGCGGCTTTCTCGAACGTGCCCGGCGATCCTGCGGCCACCCAGATCGGCGGGTGCGGCAACGTGACCGGCTTCGGCAGCACTTGTCGGCGCGGCAACGAGAAGAACTGGCCGTCGTAGGGGCCGTACTCGTCGGGCCCCATCATCTTCACGATCTCGGGCAGCGCTTCGTCGTACATGTCGCGGGTGACATCCATCGAGTCGATCCCGAACCCGAGCACCTCCACCGACGACGAGCCGCGCCCGGTACCGAACTCGAAGCGTCCCGGCGCGAGCTGGTCGAGCATCGCCACCTTCTCGGCGACGCGCGCCGGGTGGCAGATCGGCGGCGTGATGTTGATGATCCCCGAGCCGATGTGGATGCGATCGGTGATCGCCAGCGCGTACGCCATCCACGCCTCGTTGGCCGACAGGTGCGAGTACTCGTCGAGGAAGTGGTGCTCGGTGACCCACACGTACTTGAAACCCGAGCGGTCGGCGGCCTGCACGACGTCGAGCTCCGCGCGCAACACGTCCTGCTCGGTCTCCCCCGCCTCGCGCCGGTGGTTCGGGTGGTACATGCCGACGAAGATGCCGAACTCCACGATTGCTCCTCCTTCGAGGGTGGTCCGCTACGGATGTTGGCTCGAGACCGACACGACCTCACCGGTCATGTAGCCCGAGTAGTCGGACGCCAGGAACACGATCACGTTGGCGACCTCCCACGGCTCGGCGTGACGGCCGAACGCCTCGCGTGCCGAGAGCTCGGCGAGGAGCTCGTCGGTGGTCACCTTGGCCAGGTTGGCGTGCATGGCGATGCTCGGCGCGACCGCGTTGACACGCACGCCGCGGCGTCCCGCCTCGATCGCCGCGCAGCGGGTGAGCGCCATGACGCCCGCCTTCGCCGCCGCGTAGTGCGCCTGTTCGGCCTGCGCACGCCACCCGACCACCGACGCGTTGTTCACGATCACGCCGTGCCCGTTCGCGTACATGTGGTTGAGCGCGGCACGGGTGCAGCGGAAGGTGCCGTTGAGGGTGACGTCGAGCACGACGTTCCACTGGTCGTCGGTCATCTCGTGCACCTCGGCGCTGCCGCCGAGGCCGGCGTTGTTGACGAGCACGTCGATGGCGCCGAGCTCGGCCGTCGCCGCCGCGAACAGGGCCTGCACCGAGCCCTCGTTGGTGACGTCGCACGGGATGCCGAGCACGCCGAGGCGTTCGGCCGTCTCGCCGAGGCGGCGCTCGTGCTTGTCGGACACGACGACCCGCGCGCCCTCCTCGACGCACCGCTGCGCGACCGCGGAGCCGATGCCCGTGCCCGCGGCCGCGGTGACCAGCACCGTCTTGCCCTCGAGCAGCGCGTGGCCGGTGACGTACTCGGGTGTGGTCACGCGTACTTGCCCGGGAAGATCCTCATGTAGACGCTCTCCTCGACGCGCTCCTGGATGCGCCACCCGTCGGCGGTCCGCACGAGCTTGTCGACGTACCAGAGGCCGCACACCATCAGGTCGGGCTTCTCGGCGTCGCCCATCGTCATCGGGTTGTGGCACTGCGTCTTGGTGCTCGCAGTGGTTGGTGAGTCGGTGCCGTCGAACGCGATCGTGGTGCCCGACACCATGTGCTGCAGCGTGGTGAACATCGGCATCGCCTCGGCGAGGAACGCCTTGGTCTCGGCCAAGTTGCCGACGCTGCCGCCGAACACCGAGTAGTCGATGTGCGCGTCGGGCGTGAACACGTCGTCGAGCGCGTCCCAGTCTCGGTTGTCGATGGCGTAGCTGTAGCGCACCATCAGGTCCTGGATCTCGAGCCGGTCGGAGATCTCCTCGATCGACATGGTCATGACAGACCCCCTGGGACTTCGCTCGGTCCGACGCCTAGAACGGCGACGGCGACTTCGACAGCACGGCCATGGCGAAGTATTGCGCCATCGCGCCGTAGGCGTGACCGATGGCGACCTCCGCGCCGTCGACCTGGTGCTCACCGGCCTTGCCCTGCACCTGCAGCGCCGCCTCGACGAAGCGGATCATGCCCGACGCGCCGATCGGATTGCTCGAGAGCACGCCGCCCGACGGGTTCACCGGGAACGAGCCGGTGATCTCGGTGGCGCCGCTGTCGGTCATCTTCCAACCCTCGCCGAGGTCGGCGAGGCCGTGACCTTCGAGCCACATCGGCTCGTACCACGAGAACGGCACGTAGAGCTCGGCGACGTCGATCTGCTCGCGCGGGTTGGTGATCCCGGCGTCCTTGTAGAGCGCGTCGCTGCAGTCGATGCCGGCCTGCGGGCGCACGGTGTCGCGCCCGGGGAACTGGCCCAGCTCCGAGCGCATCGCGGTCGACAGCACCCACGCGGCCGACGAGTGCGTCTTCGCGGTCTCGTGGTCGGCGACGACCATGGCGCACGCGCCGTCGGACGACGGGCACGACTCGAGGAAGTGGATCGGGTCCCACAGCATCATCGAGTCGCGCACCTTCTCGATGGTGATGTCGGGGAGCCTCAGGTGCGCATACGGGTTCTTGACCGCGTTGAGGCGGTCCTTCACCGCGACCTTCCAGCCGATGTGCTCGGGCGCACCCGAACGGCTGATGTACGCGCGCACCCATGGGGCGAAGATCCCGCCCGCGCCCATGCTGCCGCTCTTGCCGCCGCCGAGGCCCCACTGCGCGTTGCCCTCGGCCTGCTTCTCCCACGCCACCGCGAGCACGCGCTGGTAACGCCCGCCCTTCACCGCGTCGGTGGCGACGTTGGCAGTGGAGCAGCCGACGCTCCCCGCGGTGTGCACGCGCAGCATGGGCTTGCCGTTCGCACCGAGCGCGTCGGCGAGGAACAACTCGGGCTGCATGACGCCCTCGAAGATGTCGGGGGCCTTGCCCATCACCAGCGCGTCGATGTCGCCCCAGTCGAGACCGGCGTCGTCGAGCGCGCGGCCGGCTGCCTCACGCACGAGGCCGGGGATCGAGACGTCGGTGCGCGCCTTCGAATACTTGGTCTGCCCGATGCCGATGACGCCGGGAGGCTGGCCGGTCATGCCCGTGATCCTTCCAGGATGCAGACGAGGTTCTGTTGGAGCGCCTGGCCGCCGGTGGCGTGCGCGAGCACGCGGTCGCGGCCCTGCTCGGTCACCTGGCGCGCGGCTTCGATGATGCGGACGAGGCCCGTGACCATCACCGGGTTGGCCGCGAGTGCTCCGCCCGACGGGTTGACCTCCACCGAGTCGTCGAGACCGAGCGCGTCGCGCAGGATGACCTCCTGCGGCGAGAACGGCGCCGAGAGCTCGGCCACCTGCACCGGACCCGAGCCGAGGCCGGCGCCTGCTGCCGCCAGCACGGTGGACGGGGAGACGGTGAGGTCGCGCATGCCGGGCTGGTGGATGTCGATGCGGTGGTCGATGCCGGTGATCCACGCGGGCCGCTCGACGAGCGACGCCGCCTTGTCGCCGGCGGCGAGCACGACCGCAGCCGCGCTGTCGGAGACGGGCGGGAGGTCGTGGCGTCGCAGCGGTTCACGCACGTAGGGCTCGGCGAGGAGCGCGTCGACGTCGAACTTCCCGCTCACCTGCGCGTACTCGTTGCCGACTGCGTTGGCCCGGTTGCGGGCGACGATCTCGGCGAAGTCGCGCTCGGTGGCCTTGCCCGCGTCGAGCAGAGCCCGCGCCTGCAGCGCGGCGAGCGACCAGGGGTCGAGGCCGAGCGGCGCGAGGTGGTACGGGTCGAGCTGGAGCGGATAGATCTGCTCGGGCTTGCCCGG
>DASXXX010000175.1:0-2740 GCA_036502765.1 Acidimicrobiia bacterium
ACGAGGATCATGTCGACGCCCGCGGTGTCGACCGCGCGTGCCGACGGCGCGTCGTACGCGGTGACCATCACGAGCGGGGTACCCGACCCCTTGCGCGCGACGACATCGGGCGCGCCGAGTGCGCGCTGAGCAGCCCGGGAAACGGCCATCTCGTTGTCCTCCACCGTCCAGGGCACCCACGGCTCCCGGCGGCAGACGGAACCATAGTCAATGGTCGACTCCGCTGCACCGCCTGCCCGACCGCGCCCAGGCACGGGGTGCAGCTGCGTCTCCTCGCGCTACTGCGCGGACCGCGCCTGTCCGGCCCGACGCCGCCGCGGCGAGCCCCCTTGACCGCCGCCCTGACCACCTTGCCCGCCGCCGTGGAGCTCACGTCGGGTGAGGAAGTTCCACCCGCAGTCGGGGCACGCCTCCACCACGTAGCGGGTGTACTCCTCGTGCGCGGCGTCGAGGCGTTCGAGCTCGCTCGGGTGGACGATGCACCGGCCGTTGGCCTGGCGCAGCTTGTCGCCGTAGACGTACGAGACGTAGCGCACATGTCGACCCGAGCACACCGGACAGCGGTGCGGCGCAGGGTCGCCGACGTGGCGGGCAGCCCGCAGCAGCTCCGGATGGGCGTCGCAGACGTCGAGGCGAGTGACCGCGCCGCGCTCCAGGTCCCGAAGGAGGGCCCGACGGGCCAGCGCGTAGTCGATGTGCTTGCGCACGGCGCCACTGTACAAGGGCCGGGGGTGGCGGGGATCCGGGTTCGGAGGGCGATCGAGCCGGAATGGGACCCACCGGGTGTCGACCTGTCGTTCACCGTGTGTATACTCGCACCGATATATCGGACCGATATATCGGCGCACTCAACCCCTCGACCCTCGGAACCCGAATGCTCGACCTCGCCATCCTCGGACTGCTGAAGGAGCAACCGCTCCACGGCTATGAGCTGAAGAAGCGCCTCGGTGAGACGCTCGGCTCCCTGTGGGGCATCTCCTACGGCTCGCTCTATCCGGCCCTGCGCCGGCTCGAGCACGACGCCAGCATCGAGATCGTCGAACCGGAATCGGTGTCGATCCCGATGCCGGCCACCGGCTCGCTCGACGGCGACCTCGCCGCCGCCCGTCAGCGTCGTCCCGCCAAGGCGACCCGCCGCACCAAGAAGGCCTACCGGATCACCCCGCAGGGGGAGGCCCGACTCGCGCAGCTGCTCGTCGACGACGAAGCCAGTGGCGACGACGAGCGCACCTTCGCGCTGAAGCTCGCGTTCTGCGGCAACCTCGACCCCGAGGCACGCCTCGACGTGCTCACCCGCCGCCGTGCTGCTCTCGCCGACCGGATGGCGCGTGCCCGGCGCTCGTCGCCCGGACGCGGCGACCGCTACACGCGATCCCTGTTCGAACACCGCGCCCAGTCCACCCAACGAGACCTCGAGTGGGTCGACGCGCTCATCGCCGCCGAAGGCCACGACGAGCCTGACCCGTCCCACCCGTCCCAGATCGCCGCCCCCCAGAACGAAGGAGCCGCTGCATCATGAGTGGTCGCATCCGCGTCGCCATCGCCGGAGTCGGGAACTGCGCCAGCAGCCTCGTCCAGGGCGTCGAGTACTACCGCAAGGCCGACCCGAACGAGGACGTCCCGGGTCTCATGCACGTCGTCCTCGGCGGCTACCACGTGGGCGACGTCGACTTCGTCGCCGCGTTCGACGTCGACGCCGACAAGGTCGGGCTCGACCTCGGCAAGGCCATCTCGGCGGGGCAGAACAACACCATCAAGTTCGCCAACGTCGGTCAGCTCGAGGTCGAGGTGCAACGCGCCCCGACGTTCGACGGCCTCGGCAAGTACTACCGCGAGACGGTCGAGGAGTCGCCGGCCGAGCCGGTCGACGTGGCGCAGGTCCTGCGCGACACGAACGCCGACGTGCTCGTGAGCTACCTGCCCGTCGGCTCGGAACAGGCGCAGCGCTACTACGCGCAGGCCTGCCTCGACGCCGGCGTCGGTTTCGTGAACGCCATCCCGGTGTTCATCGCCAGCGACCCCGTATGGGCGGCGAAGTTCGAGGCGGCCAACCTGCCCATCGTCGGTGACGACATCAAGAGCCAGGTCGGCGCCACCATCACCCACCGCATGCTCGCCCGCCTCTTCGAGGACCGCGGCACCAGCATCGACCGCACGTACCAGCTCAACTTCGGCGGCAACATGGACTTCAAGAACATGTTGGAGCGCACCCGGCTCGAGTCGAAGAAGATCTCGAAGACGCAGTCGGTCACCAGCCAGATCGACCAGGGCATCGAGAGCGACAACGTGCACATCGGTCCGTCCGACCACGTGCCGTGGCTCGAGGACCGCAAGTGGGCCTACATCCGGCTCGAGGGTCGCAACTTCGGCGACGTCCCGCTCAACATCGAGCTCAAGCTCGAGGTCTGGGACTCCCCCAACTCGGCCGGCGTCATCATCGACGCGGTGCGCTGCTGCAAGCTCGCCCTCGACCGCGGCATCGGTGGCCCGCTCGCCGGCGCGTCGGCGTACTTCATGAAGTCGCCCGCGGTGCAGTACCACGACGACGAAGCCCGCGACATGGTGGAACGGTTCGCCAACGGCGAGTAGCGCCGACGGCGAGTGAGCCGACCGTCGAGCAACGGCGCTCGACGCGACGACTGGACGAGCGGGCCTCCCGGCCCGCTCGTTCGCGTCTCGGGTGTCTCGCGAGTCAGCCGGTGCGAGTCAGCCGGTGAAGAGCGGGGTGATCGCGAGCGGC
>DASXXX010000176.1:0-3023 GCA_036502765.1 Acidimicrobiia bacterium
CCTGCTCCTCCCCGAGGGATCACTGCTGCTCGACCACCCCGACCTCACGTCGTTCCTCGGTCCGTGGGACCCCGAACGCTCCACCTACACGTGGGCGTCACCCGATCCCGCGGTCGACGCGCTCCAGCAGCGCATCGCCGCTATCGTCGAGAGCAACGATGACCCGGTCGCGCTCTACGCCCGAGTACGCGAAGTCGCGGGCGCGCCGCCCGTCGACCTCTCGAGCGTGACCACCAGTCGACCTCGCCTCACCGAGAGCTGGTTCTGCTGCGCCGAGCCCACCGACGTCCAGATGCGCGCCGTCACCTGACGCCGAGCACGATCACGCGGCGCGCAGGTCCACGGCAACGCGCTCAGACTCGTCCGCCACGGCTTCCTCCTCGACGAGGAGCGGTACGAGCACTGTGACGAGCACACCGAGCATCAGGCCCGGCACCACTACGCCCGCGTCGTTCAGCGCGTCACCGAGGATGGCGAGGATGGCGAAGCCGACCAGCGCGGCCTGCAGCGCGGCCATGCGGCGCATCAGGCTGGCGAGCGGGTGCGGTGGACGCCAGAGCACCGACGCCAGGAACCCCAGGGCGACGAGCGTCAACCACCGGAAGTTCGACGTCGTGAACGATGCCAGGTTCTGCTGCAGCTTGCGCCGCACCACATCGGTGAACGCGCCGAACCCTTCGTTCTGGATCTGTTCCACGAGACGAGCCAGATGGCGGCGATGCCCGCTCGGTTGTCGCAGGTCGAACAGCGTGGCGAGCGCGAGCGCCGCCACCGCCGCGCCCACGATTCCGGCGACGGTGCGCGCCCGCACCCGGATGCCGAGGAGCAGCACCGCGGTCGCGCCGAACGCAGGAACCATCGAGAGCACACCGCCGACATCGGCACCCCAGAACGGTGCGCCGTCGGCGAGCAGCGCGATCGTGAGAACACCCACGCCGCACCACGCGCCTCGCCTCCCACCGACCCGGTAGGCCAACAGTCCGGCGAGCAGCACTGCCGCCGCAGCCAGCGCCGCGTACGCCGCGTTGCCGAAGCCGATGAAGCGGCCCGCCACCGACGGGGAGAAACCGAGCGCGCTGTTGAATTGCAACGGGTTGCCGAGGATGACGTCGACGACGAGCACTGCGACGAGCGTCCCGAGCCCGGCGATCGCCGCGTCCACCGCCCGCCCGCGCGCCGCGACGCGCACGGCACTGCCGAGCGCCATCGCCCCGAACACGACGAACAACCAGTACCCGACGAGGCCGATGTCGTGGAACGGGAAGAGCCGCGCCAGATACACGATCGGCACGTACGCGAGCAGCGCGGACGCGCACCACGGCAGCCGCGAGCGCGTCCGGACCATGCCGGGTCGCGCCAGCGCGATCGCGCTCACCGCCGCGAACAGCGATGCCAGCAGGATCCACACGTTGGGCACCGTGTTGACGATGCGCACTCTGAACGTCGACGCGTCGTTGCTGTCGGCGAGGAACGCGAGGCGGTCCGCCGCGGTGCCGTGCTGCGCTGCCACCTCGACCGGCCGGCCACGCATCGAGGTCGGCCGCTCGACGCCGACGAGGTCCAGCACCGTCGGCCCCATGTCCATCAGCTGCACGAACCCGGCGCGCTGCGTCGTCCCGGAGCGCAGCAGCCCCGGCTCCACCCCCGGCGCCCGTACCGCGGCAACGGTCAGCACCCCTCCCACGGGCGACGCAGCCGGTCCGACCACGACCACCGCGTCGTGCGCCGGGTCGACGCGGTCGAGCAGCGCTCCGATCAT
The DNA here is from genome assembly GCA_036502765.1 of Acidimicrobiia bacterium. Lineage (GTDB taxonomy): Bacteria > Actinomycetota > Acidimicrobiia > IMCC26256 > DASPTH01 > DASUAS01. Next base: position 1,760 of record DASXXX010000176.1, read on the forward strand.
CGCATCGGACGACCGGAGCGCGCGCTCGAACATCACGTCACGCTGACCCGACGCCACGAGATCGATGTAGGCATCGGCTCGCACGAGGTCGGACGCCTCGACGAGCACGACCGAGCGCGGTTTCCACACCTCGTCGAACGCGGCCACGACGGCCTCGGGGTCGAGGCGGCGACCGAACGCGGCGCCCGCGTGGTCCTGCAACAGCTCCCGGTCGACACGGCCGCGCGGCACCGTTCCTCGCGAGTCCATCAAGCCGATCACCGCCTCTCGCCGGAAGCGACGCGACGACTCGCTGAGCGCGGCGTCGTCAGCTGAAAGGCCGACGTCGGGGGCAGGGAGCTCGACACCGTCGGCATTTCCGATGACGGCGCGCGAGAAGCCAGCCGCCTCGAGCGCGTCGCCGAGCGCGCCGGTCTCGGCGTCGTAGTCGCTGTCGGCGTTGGCGTCGTCGATCTGCGGCAGCCCGAGTTGCACGAGGCCGCGGGTGACCTTCGTGCCCGTCCGGCGAGCGAACGCATCCGCGGCGGTACCGACGCCGACGGGCTCGTCCGCCGTGAATCCCGCGCCGTCGTAGGGTGTGCCCGACGCGACGGCCTTGTCTCCGGCACTCAACGTCGCGTAACCACCCGCGAGGTCGGGTCGGATCCGCGGCGCACGAATCGACAGGTCGGCCACTGCCGACGCATCCAGGAGACGGTGGAGGTTGGGCAGCTCGTCGGGCCCATGCGCTTCGAGGTCGCTCCACGACACGTGCGGCAGCGAGATCACCAGCACGCGCTCCGCCGCCCGTTCAGGCTTCGCGACCGCCGTGACCGGCGTCGCAGTGAGCAGCGCGGACAGCGCGAGGACCGCCGCGACCACCACTCAGCCCCTCCTCCAACGACTGCCGTGCCGACGGGAGGCTAACGACCCGCGACCTGCCGCGGCGCGCGCCCCTCTGACTCAAGCGAACACGGAGTCGATCCGAGGTCAGTCGCCCCGCAGCACGTTGAGGGCGGAGCCGGCGCGGAACCAGGCGATGTGCTCTTCGGACATCGTCTGCGTGGTGAGGATGGTGTCACTGGTGCCGTTGGCGTGGTGGATGACCACTTCGACCGGACGACCGGGCGCGAGGTCGGCGAGGCCGACGATGTCGATCGTGTCGTCGGCCTGGATGCGCTCGTAGTCGTCGGGGTTGGCGAACGTGAGCGCGAGCACACCCTGCTTCTTGAGGTTGGCCTCGTGGATGCGGGCGAACGAACGCACGATCACCGCGCGGCCGTTC